>JACDAE010000401.1 GCA_013695595.1 Ktedonobacteraceae bacterium
CCCTACGCCTATCCACCATGTTTCACCTGAAGGGATAGAGACCGCTTAAGAAGGGCGGCTAATAAAGATAGCGACCCAGATACATTAGATACAGATATAGACTTACCGTAACAATCACTAGATACCCAAGGCAAGTTGGCACCCCACGCATTGAATACGTGGAGAGGAAATTCCAGCTTAACAAGGCTGCATTAAGCAAAAGGGCGGGAATGATATACACCCTTAATAAGGTTGGGCTTTTCTTAGACACACATCACCTCACCTATCTGAGGGACGTCTTCCTCTATTTCAGAGCAAAGAAGCGTCTTCTCTTTTCATTTTCTATTGACAGTAGATACATCACTTCACAGGTAAAACCCACAAAGCGAAGCTTCAACTTTGAATCCTTGATGATGGAATATGCTACTCATCCACGTGGATACGTCTGCGTCTTCTAGTTTACTATCTGCACTGGCTCCCTTATTAAAGGAGAGACAATAGGGGAGGCGTTCAGCCTTCATGGCTGTTACAAGGAGAAGTCGTACTTTACTCATCTATAGCTTGAGGCACATCATTCGTTGATGGTCAGCTTTATTATCTACTCATTTGTTTCAATCTAATGATAGCATACATATTCACACAATGTCAACACTACGTATACCATAGTACAATTCAAATCATCTAAAACATTTTTTAAAAGCTATATTACTTAAAGATGGTACTTATTGTGTCTCCATTTCTATCTTTGGACCGTAATATAAAGTAAAAGAGTAATTACGGAATGGTGGGTGCAAACAATGATGAGCGAAAAACCGCGAACGGTGAAAACAATCTTGATGGTAGAAGATGATGCGGATATTGGGGCAATTTTTCTTCATCTATTAGTTGATGAGACGCCATATGAAACAGTCCTGGTTACAGATCCACTGGAAGCATTGGAAGTGATTAAAGTTATCACCCCTGTTCTTTTTATCTTCAATTATAGGCTTCCTCATATGAGTGGCCTCGATCTCTATGATCATTTTCATGCACAACCTGATCTCGCACACATACCAGCAGTGATGATCAGCGCAAATCTTCCTAAGGAAGAGTTAGCCAAACGTGGAATTATGGGATTAGACAAGCCCACTGACATTGATGATTTCATAGAAGCGATCAAACAACTTATCCGTTAGCAGAGTGAATTCTATCTCCAGTAATGATATAATATGGTCAGTAATTGGAAAATATATTCTATAACTGAGGATTGGGGCGCATGGCAGAATTCAAAGTAGAGGCACCTTTCCAGCCAACAGGCGATCAGCCAGTAGCGATCGCCCAACTGGTTGATGGTATTAACAGTGGGCAGAAGGAACAGACACTCTTAGGGGTAACGGGCAGTGGTAAAACCTATACCGTCGCAAAGATCATTGAGCAGGTACAGAAACCCACATTGATACTTGCCCCCAATAAAACATTGGCCGCGCAATTATATAGCGAATACAAAGAATTCTTTCCCAACAATGCCGTTGAGTACTTCGTCTCTTACTACGACTACTATCAGCCAGAGGCATATATTGCACGCACAGACACGTATGTTGAAAAAGAAAGTATGGTCAATGAAGAGATTGAGAAACTGCGCCTCTCTACCACACGCAGCCTTTTTGAACGCAAGGATGTCTTGATCGTTGCCTCCGTCTCCTGCATTTATGGCCTCGGTAGCCCAGAAGAATATGGCGAAGTCGTACTTACATTAAAGATGGGCGAAGAGAGACGACGCGATAAGATCTTACGCCACCTGACCGAGATCCAATACGAGCGCAATGATGCAAACTTTATCCGTGGTCACTTCAGGGTGCGCGGCGACGTGCTGGAGATCTTCCCAGCCTATGAAGATGTCGCGGTCCGCATCGAGTTCTTCGGCGATGAAATTGAGCGCATGACGGAGATTGATCCCCTTACTGGTGAGGTATTAGGCAAGCGCCAGCGCCTCGATATTTATCCCGCTAAACACTGGGTCACCACTCAGGAGCGTCTGAACGAGGCCATCAAGCTGATCGAAAAAGAATTAGAGGAACGTCTGGCAGTGCTAGAGGCTGAGGGCAAAATATTGGAGGCAGCTCGCTTAAAGCAACGTACTAATTTTGATATGGAGATGTTGCGCGAGACAGGCTTCTGCTCAGGCGTTGAGAACTACTCGCGTCACCTGGCAGGCCGAGCTGCGGGAGATCAACCCTGGACCTTACTTGATTACCTACCGGATGACTACCTGCTGGTCGTCGATGAATCGCATGTAGCGCTGCCCCAGGTGCGCGGGATGTTCGCGGGTGATCGCTCGCGCAAGCAAGTACTCGTCGATTATGGCTTCCGCCTCCCTTCGGCTATGGATAACCGTCCCCTTACCTTTCCCGAATTTGAACACCAGATCAATCAGGCTCTGTTCGTCTCGGCAACACCTGGCCCCTACGAATATGAGCATAGCGAGACTATCGTTGAGCAGCTTATTCGTCCAACCGGGCTTATCGATCCAGAAATTAGCGTACGACCCACAAAGGGGCAGATCGACGATCTCCTGGCAGAGATTCGTATCCGCGTCACAAAGGGACAACGCGTCCTGGTTACAACATTGACCAAGAAGATGGCCGAAGACCTTGCTGACTATATGCAAGAGTTGAATATTAAGGTCCATTACCTGCACTCCGAGATCGACACAATCGAGCGCATAGAGATCCTGCGCGATCTCCGCCTGGGCATCTATGACGTGGTCGTTGGCATCAACCTTTTGCGTGAAGGACTCGACCTGCCAGAGGTATCGCTGGTCGCCATTCTGGATGCCGATAAAGAAGGTTTCTTGCGCTCGGAGGGATCACTGGTACAGATGATTGGGCGCGCAGCTCGCCACGTTGAGGGCAGCGTCATCATGTACGCCGATAAAACCACGCGCTCCATGCAGCGTGCAATCGATGAAACAAATCGTCGCCGCACACTTCAAGTCGCTTATAATGAACGACACAATATTACTCCTCGTGGCATTAAGAAAGAAGTGAAGGCACTCACTGAACGTATTAAAGCGATGAGCGGCGTTGACGCAAAGGAAGCCGCTGGGAAAACAACAGCCGCCGTCCTGGCAACCTTGCCCAGAGACGAGGCAGTGCGTCTCATCAAAGACCTGGAATCACAGATGCGCAATGCAGCCAAACAACTCGATTTTGAGAAAGCTGCCCAGTTGCGCGATCAGGTTATCGAAGTCAGAAGATCAATGGTTGAATGAATAGAGAGGCTATAAATGGATATTGACCCTCTCTACTTGACTTCTTCCTAATCAAGAGTTTAAACTATTCACAGTGCCCTATCTACTAAATTATAATATTTACTATGTGCTTTCAAACACACCTGAGAGCTACAACGAAAAAGGTTGCCAAATCATTATGGATTTACAAACAACGAATCCCATTGAATTAGAGATGGCACAGTTCGAGTTGCGCAAAAAGGAAAGTGCGGCAAGAACCATTCCGTACATCTCCTTCATTCTCACTCATGCAGCTTTAGTGCTCTTCATTATTACTATTTTTATGGTTGACCGTCTTGTTCCAGATCCTACAGCAAACCTTTTCCTGAAAGTGGTAATTGTAGTGGTTGGCGTTCTCCTTCTGGCCTGTGAATGGATCTATGCCATTGTCTCCAGTCACAAATGGAAGAAGGATATTTCCACATTGCAACAAATTGCAGAAGCACAGCGTCAATTGCTTCTGAAGGAAAGACTGAAACAACAAGAGTTTGCGCTTGCTAATGAGAGGCAAAGAAATCAGATCCTCCAATTTGAATTAGAGCAACAGCGCAAAAGGCGCGAAAACTTTCGTGCATCTTCTCCTCCATACCAACCTCTAATGGACAATAGCGGCCCACAAGAACCATTCAGAACCTGGAATCCATCCCGTTAAAATATGGTCTATAGGAGACATAATACGGCATCTCTACCTCTTTAGAAGGAAGAGGTAGAGATGCCGTATTGTATTGCCCATTCAACGTCTTTAAAAACTTCTGTGCTGCCTCTTCGTTGGCGGTAGCTGCTAATTGCATAACAAGCTCATGAAGCAAATGCGGCTCACTTACGTTCATTACTTTCTATCGAGCTAATTCACTAAGGGCTGGAAAACACACTTACATAAATTCAACTATAATTTGTCTTAGAGTCTGGTCAAAATTGAGTAGCGTTCATACCTCACACATCATTTCCCTATCTGATACAATAGTAACCATTAGCCTACAGCCCCTTTTTAGTATTCAGAAAGGATTGCACATAATGCATCATCACGATACCCATCCCTCCGATGATCACGCAGCGGATCATTCCGAAGCAATCGATTATCTAGGCGGCGCACCGATCTTGCCGCACCGCATCCGTCCCGATATGACCGTTGTGGAACTGATCGATGAACAGTATCAGGCATACAATGCAGCCCGCCTCAGCGAGGCTGCCCATCTTTATGTCGAAAAAATGCTCTCGCCCGCAGAGGATGTTACAATTGGCCTGACCATGGCCGGTGCGTTGACTCCCGCCGGACTGGGTGGCTGCCTCATCTCACTGATGGAGAACGGCTTCATTGACTTTATCGTGAGTACAGGCGCGAATCTCTACCACGACATCCATCATGCACTGGCAATGTCGCTGCACCGCGGCGATTTTCGCCTGGATGATACAAAATTGCAGGAAGAAGGCGTAATTCGTATCTATGATATCTTGTTTGATGACAAAGTCCTTCTCGACACCGATGCTTTTGTACGAGAATGCCTCAAAAGCCTGCCCAATTGCCC
>JACDAE010000410.1 GCA_013695595.1 Ktedonobacteraceae bacterium
ACATAATACAGCAAAGTCCGAAAAATGAAAGGTTTTGTCGCTTGTCAAATCACGAATACGTTCGCTCATCCAGGAAAACATGCCTGCCGTATTCATTGCAGTAATCACCATAGGAGGTGGCCCATAGCGTGTCGTCAATTCTGGGTCGATATATCCTTCTTCATATGTGCTCTCAATCAATGCCAAGAGTTGTATTGCGGCCTCGGCAATCTGGCGTGTATTGCGATAATTCTTCTTTAAGTTTACTGACCTGGGTTTCATTTTCATCTGGTTGCTCAGTTGACTCCAGGAAAAGCTGCGAGAATACAACGATTGAGCCGTGTCAGCCAGAACCATCATACTGCCTGAAGTAGGCACTTTGTCTTGCAATGGAACAACAAGATGCTGAATCACCTCTCGCGCCACAAGCGTCAAATCTTGAGCCTCGTCAATGATAACGTCGTCATAAGACTCATCTAGTGGACGATCTTGCAATGTTTGCAGTGCTAAAAGCGCAAGATCAGCCCAATCTTCACGGGTCGCACCCTTCAATAAGCTCTGGTAAGCACAATAGACTTCCCAAACCGCCTCACGTGGTCCTTCTTGCAAGGCTTTGCGACGACCAGACCGTGCTATCTTCTTGTACTCCTCAAGGTCTTTTATACCTCTGCCTTTAATATACTGAATTTCATCTTCAAAGAATTGCTCATCCCATTCAAGTACAGAAGATTTTTTGTATTTTTTTACTTTTCCCAGTGCTGGACGTATAAAATTCCGTAACTCTGTCCCTTCCACCACACTTCTACTACTCCTCATCACACGTTTTCTTAAAATTTTATCTACATATTGATAAAAAGTCATTATTCTTAAATTTATTGGGATATCAATAATTAAAGCCTTCACCAATGCTTCCATTGAAGCTGCAAGATTCGTATTGTACATTACAAAAAGCACACGTCGTCCTTGCTTTGCAAGGCGAATAGCCCGATATATACCTATCGATGACTTACCTGAGCCAGCCGTACCTTTCACCAGAATAAAGGGTTCCTTCATTTCAACGCATTGCTTTTGTTGAGGCTGTAGATCTAGCATAAGTTCCTTGATTCTACCACCACAATATCCCTCGAAATTCTCTACTGAAGTACTATATATAAGCTGAGACTCATCAAACATCGCCTCATGTAATTTTGGTGATGTGTAGATCTCTTCTAACCTTTTACATGCTTCCTCTGATAGACCAGGAACCTATAAAGCATCCTCGAAAGAGGTCGCATCTTTTACCTCAGATATCAACCCAGCAGGGATACCTAGCAAATGCAAATGAGCATCATCAAAAAATCTCAATCCATTAATTTGAAGTGGTATATTTTCTTCATCTATAGATAGAGGAAGCACGTCAAAATATATATTACTTTCATCGATATATTGTTTGCTTCCATCGGAATGGATATGGAAAGACGAAGAAGGTTCCACCACTTTTTGGGCTTTTTCTGGCTGCACGAAAGAGGCTATTTGGGAAGAAACATCTATCATATTCATATACTTTTGTTGCGTAAATCGTTGTTGATTATCTTTATCTACAATCCCGTGACCACCTAGTTCCCATAAACATAAGGCTCCATTCTTGACCTCAAATAACAATCGATCACCATCGGTAACATAACATTCCCAGATCTCTCTATTTTTTGCTCTCTGATACCGATGCACATTCAAAGATGGATGGAGGGGATTTTGTACGAGATAGTTAATCTTATTTTGTACTATATTTGGGTGGGGATGGCGATCCAGCATCCGACGAAAATTTTTAGTGGCGCGTATTACGGTTAACATAAACATCCTCCCTACATAAAAATATGTTTCATGTATCGTACTCTATTTGCGGATATTGTCAAGTCCCACACGGTTTGCTAATCCCCTCACAACATGCTATAGTACATCTTCGTGAGATACTAAAAAAACATAAAAGCAGCAGGAAGATATTTGTATAATGGCATCTCAAGGAACCAATCCCAGAACACCGAAACGTACAACGCATACTCCCCCAGCCGTCCAGTTCAATCCCAACCCACAGCAGGCAGACGCAATCGCGCATATGAATGGGCCAGCCGCCTTTGTTGCTGCGGCAGGCACGGGCAAAACGGCGATCCTCGTCCAACGTCTGGTGCGTCTGGTTGCCGACGAAAAGATCGCGCCCGAATCGATTCTCTGCGTGACCTTTACACGGGCCGCCGCCGACGAAATGGAGAAGCGTGCCCTGAAGGCTCTGAAAGCTCGCGGCATGTCTGCCCAGAGCGTGAAGGCTTTGCGCGTGGTGACGTTCCACGGCCTCGGACACCAGATGTTGCGCGAGAAGCTGGAATGGAAGCCGCAAGAGTTGAACCAGCGCTTGCTGAGTGGTGAGCCACGCCAATGGATGGCCGAGGATATCATTCGTCCCTGGCGTAGCAATCGTACACGCGGCATGAACTGGGAGATCGAGATCGCTGGCGTCCTCAGTGCGGTCGATCGCGCCAAAGAAGAGATGATCAAGCCCGATCAATCAACCGACTTCTTCCGCTCACACCTGGGCGTCGAAACAGAACTGGCCGCACGCTATCAGGAATTCTTTGAACTTTATGAACAGACCAAACAAAAACAGAAGCAGTATGACCTCTCCGACCTGATCTATGTGCCGCTCTCCCTGCTCGAAAGTAGTCCCAAGTTCCGCAAAACATGGCAGACGCGCTATCTCTACCTGCAGGTCGACGAGACGCAGGATACCAACCCTTCACAGTATAAAATGATCCAATATCTGGCCGCCCCCAAACAGAATGTGGTCGTGGTGGGCGATCCGGACCAGGCCATCTATCAGTTTCGTGGCGCAAGTCCAGAGGCGTCGATTCTCTCGTTTCGCACCATGTATCCCAAGGGCAAGATCTACCCAATTGAACATAATTATCGTTCCACGCCACAGATCCTTGATGCCGCCAACAAATTGATCAGCCATAACGATATCACGCCGGGCTTTGAGAAGCAGTTGCGACCCACACAGGCCGATGGCGCTCCCGTCTGTGTGACGGCATACGACGATCAGGAGAATGAGGCCGATGGGATCGCCAACCGCATCGCCCAACTCGTACGCGACTGGCGCGAACACGGCGAAGAGCTTTCCTACCGTGATATCTTCGTGCTCTCGCGCACCAACCACCATCTGGCATCATTGGAAATAGCATTGGCACGCAACCGCATTCCCTATCGAGCAGCGGGTGGCTCCTCGTTCTTTAAACGCAAGACGACGCGCGACATGCTGGCCTATCTCGCGCTGATCGATGGGATGCGCGTGCACCATGACTATATGACGGCCCGCAGTGGCCCCCAACCACTCAAATGGGATGATGTGTTCACGCCCGTCCATTGTGGCGAACAAAACGCGGCGTTTCGGACCGTCTCCAATATCCCAACAAAAGAGTACTTCGCTACAACCGGCAAGACCTCGCACCGCTTCACGCCGACGTTTTACGGCTCTCTATCGGGCTTTGCCAGTGGGCGTCCCCTGCTCCAATTCTGTGAAGAGCAGGTCTATACGATCGCCAAAGAACATCAGCTCGGCGTAAAAGACTTCATGGCCCTGATCAAACGCGCATGGAGCCAATGCAATAATAATCCTGCCGAGGCCATCAAGCTCATTCGCCAGTTCGGCTACGATACGCACCTGCACCACTATGACAGTAAACATAAAGAAGATGATACAGATGAAGAATCGGAAGCGCCCACGCACCACGAGGAGACGCGCCTGGATGGTCGCTACGACGAGCTGGAGGAGTTGATGGTGATCGCGCAGAAACATCACACGATCCGTCACTTTCTGCAAGCCATGGCGAAACTAAAGGAGCAGGCAGAGGATAGCAGCAAGAATAAGCGCGACTGTGTGTTGCTGCTGACCATCCATAAAAGCAAGGGACTGGAGTCGCCGGTTGTGTTTGTGATGGGGATGACGGAAGGTATTTTTCCGCATAAGCGCTCGTTTACGATGGCCGAAGATGGCCCCATCGTGCAGTCAGGCATTGCAGAGGAGCGCCGCCTCGCCTATGTGGCCTTTACACGCGCACGCAATCTACTCTTTATCTCGTCCATCCTACGCTATCGCAGTAGCGACGCCCTGCCATCACGCTTCATCGATGAGGCCGGTCTGACACCCACGAACGAAGATGGTCAGCTCAATCCCTATTTGATGACGCGGGACGGCGATGTGCGTACGCTGAGTCCGCTGGTGACGACGCCGAGCTTGTTTGAAT
>JACDAE010000455.1 GCA_013695595.1 Ktedonobacteraceae bacterium
ACCCATAGCTGCTCTCATCTTTATACAAAAGATAGGCGTGATGGATCGCGCCCATCCATCTTCTATTTCATATATTCGATTATAAAAGCAGGGAGGCTCTTCAAAATAATGATAATCATCCAGGAAACACCTTAGCTACACTACCAACATACAAAAAACACAACAACCAACCTCGCACCTGTCTTTGCTTAAACCTATCCAGGGGAATAGTTTGCCAAATAGCAGTTGCCGTATGGGAGTTTTAGTGGTAAAAAGCAAAGATAAGCAGAACCCGTATACGGCAACTTGTATACTGTGTATAGAAGTAATTCAGAGTAAGGTTGAGAGAAGCTCTCTTTGTTGGCCTCCTCTCACCTTTTCTTAACGAAGGATTTGGACGAATATGTTGGTGGGGAAAATGCTTGGAGGCTATCGCCTCGTACGGCTGATCGAAAGTGGAGGCATGGGTGACATTTATCTGGCTCAACATGCTCGAATCGGGCGCAAAGTCGCCATCAAACTCGTTTGCGGTGACCTGCGTGCAGTTCCTAATACGCCAGAAGGGAAACAGGCAGCTCTACGGTTTGAACGTGAGGCACGTGCCGTTGCTGAACTGGAACATGAATGCATCCTACCACTTTACCACTTCGGGGAAGAAATGATCGAAACTGATGGCACGCCTGTGACATATTTGATCATGCCTTATCTCGCGGAAGGGTCACTGTGGAACTGGCTCCAACGCCGTACGCAACAATTCGGCTTCGGCTGGCCAATTTTAGCTGAAGAGGCTGGATATTATCTTTTACAGGCCGCGTCTGCACTGCAACATGCACATGATCACGGTATCATTCATCGTGATATTAAACCCACGAATTTTTTGATCCGCGTTGAGAATGCGCCGTCAAAAACAGAGCGCCAATCGTATCTCAGCACTATTTTTCCTCACGGCCGCCCACATCTCTTGCTCGCCGATTTTGGATTAGCGGCATTCTATCGCCATGGCCGCTCACTGCATCGCTCTGTTGGCACACCACTTTACATGGCTCCCGAACAATTCGATGATCCTTCTCTGGCAAACTCTGTCCATGTAGGACCATCAGCCGACCAATATGCCCTGGCCGTCATGATCTACCAATTGACAACTGGACGTGCTGTATTCGAGGGTACCCCGGCACAACTCCTACACCACCATCACCATACACCACCCACACCTCCCAGCATCTACAACGCGCTCCTCCCACCCGAACTGGACGATGTCTTCCTACGAGCACTCGCAAAGAAGCCAGAACAACGCTATCCCAGCATTATGGCCTTCGCCCAGGCATATGATACAACCTTACAGAAAGTACGACGTTCCCGCCACCTGCATCATACCCTGGAGAAAATTGAAGGAAACACCGCAATACGCACCACAGGCCGAGAGACCAGAACCAGCATACCACAACAACATCTCCAGCCAACCGTAGAGGCTCCTGGTCTCTCGCAAGTCATACAAATGCGCAATGCTGATGCCGCGCCTGCCCCCAAATCCGTTTATTATCTCAATGGTGCTCAGGTCGCAACCATGGAAAACTCTCCCGTGAAACAGGCTCAACAGTCCCGCAAAGAGCAGCCTCAGATCGAAAGAACTATGCACTCTGTCTCAGAATTCTCTCCCTCGCTTGCTACGAACGTTCAGGATAATCCACCAACGACGTTTACACAACACCTTTCACCTGTTCCAGGGATCCTGATCGTAGGTACGACCGTCCTTTTTATGATTGTGCTTGGCTTCATCTTAATCCTGATCGCACACGGAATATAACCCTGACGTTATTGAGCTGGCGCCAGGGATAGCAGCACATAAGATGGATGTGCTGCATCATGCAGAATAGTTTGTTGGGCAACAACAACTGCATCATCCTCACCAAAGACATGACCCGTGTTCGGGTTACGATCCCAACGCGGGAAATTGCTACTCGTCACATCCAGGCGGATACGATGCCCCTGCTTGAAAAGATTGCTGGTCGCCCACAGATCTATCTCGTATTCATAAGCTTTCCCTGGCTCGATTAGCTCCTCTGCTCCACCATGCGAGAAGTTGCGATAACGCGCTCGTATAATGCCATCCGTTAGATTCTGTGCATACCCATCAGGATACACATCAACCAGCCGCGCCACAAAGTCAGTGTCCGATGCACTCGAAGTGGCCCATAGATGCACCTTTACAGGTCCAGTTACCTCCACATCTTGTTCCAAAACAGGCGTACTGTATACCAACACGTCTTCTCTGCCCTCAACAGAACTCTGGTCAAATGGTCCAGGCCGAAACTCTGCTGTCATTAATAATGCTCCACCACGCGTGATCACAGGCTTGTTTGGATCGTAGACATACGCATCCGTCGACTCGGCTTCCGGTGCCTGTGTACTTAGCTCACCATCTCCATGCAACGTATTGGCATGTCCCTGACTATGCAGATAGTAACGCGTCTCTACGGCACGAGCAAGCGGCCACTCATGCTCATCACGCCATACATTCGCACCCATCACAAACAGCTTGATTGGTGCCTCATTCAGCATCCCGGTATCGATACCCTTCAGGAAGGTATCGAACCAGCGCAACTGCAAACTCACAAAATCAACGCGCAGGTCAATAAGGGCCGCACTCGATGCAAAACCAAAATCTAGTTCGCCGATCGGATTGGTGACGATGCCATGCGCCCAGGGTCCTATCAGTAGCTTGCTCTGTCGTGCCTCAGGAGTACTGCCCTGTGTGCGCATAATTCTGAAATTTTCAATCGTATCTTGCAGGAAAATATCGTACCAGCCACCAATATTAAAGGTCGGTACCGTTACCTGCTCATGTCTGCCAAAAATAGTCAGTGGGGCCGCCTGCTCACGGCCCATCGGCGCTCCAATGCTCTCAAAAAAGGCCGGGGCCACAGCATTGCGCTTCAGAGGGCCAAATTCTTTTAAGGGGAGCGACCAGTAGCCCTGCTTCGCCAGCGCATCCATTTCTTTTGTCAACATATAAATTGCGCCCCCCAGTTTGCGGGGATCGGGATCGCTTCGATACCGACGGATAAGAACATCCAGTCCCATCATAAGCTGCCAGCTTGCCGTGGTGCCTAATTCAAGCGCACCACATCGGAAAAGGACGCCGTTTAATGGATCATTCCAGGTCATAACGGGAATCATTGCCTTCAGCGCTGCTGGATGCTGGATCGCCGCCGCCCATTGGGTAAAACCGAAATAAGAGATACCATACATGCCAACATCGCCATTGCTATACGGCAACTGGGCCGCCCATGCAACAGTATCTTCCCCATCAAGGATCTCATTGCGCATAGGATCCCATTCACCATCAGAGTTGGAGCGCCCACGCGTATCCTGCACAATAACGACATATCCCCTTGGAGCAATCTGCGTCGGATCCATAAGAGAGGTCCCCAGAGGCAAATCCTTCCCATACGGCAAACGCGTAAGCAATACGGGCCACTTCCCTTCACCCGCTGGTCGATACACGTTGGCACGTAGAATGACACCATCCCTCATCTGCGCAGGAACATCAAAATCTACAGTGATTTGTTGCCTCGCTTGCATGGACATATATATATCTGCCTTTCTTGTATCTATAACGTTATAAATTTGGTAGGGACCCGATTGCATCGCGTCCGCGATTCATCGACTATAGTCCACCAATTCCATAAATGGCGGACGCGGTGCAATCGGGTCCCTACTTTTGATGCGTCTACGTGGCACATCCCTTTCCTACTGGGGTCATTATATCACTGATTGCTTTCAAGCTCCCAGGAAAAAGATTGTGAACAATATCACGGTGGCAACCGCTAAAGATGTGAGCAATGTAGAGATGGTGGGGTTCTCCGTTGACTAAAGCACCACCCATAAGTTCCTCTTGACAAGTGTTGCTCCTTTCCATATAGTAGTAGTATATACTACTACTATATGGAAAGGATGTTTGCATGACTACTGCGATCCTCGAAGAGATGAAGTCTCTAGGCTTCACCGGAGCTGAGGCCCAGGTCTACATCTTCCTGCTACAACACCCACTCTCAACAGGTTACGAGATCAGCAAGGGCACCGCCCTTGCACGCGCCAACATCTATCAAGCATTGGAAACACTGGCGGCCAAAGAACGGATTACTGCCGTTAGTCCAGACCCTCTTCGTTACGCGCCCGTTCCTCCAACGCAACTGCTACAACGCATCCAACAAGAGACAGAGCAACGCTGCCAGGATCTGCAACAGCAACTCACAACGTTGGAACAACCTGATGGTATAGGGCATTTCTGGGAGCTTGGAGAACGTGGTCGCATCGAAACACGCCTGCTTGAACTCATTAATAGCGCTCATCATCGTATAGCGGCAAGTTTATGGGCACAGGATCTGGAGCAATTCTCCGATGCGTTACGTGCTGCACGCGAACGAGGTTGTACCGTTATTCTTAATTTGTTTGGTGAGGCACAGGCCGATTTCGCAACAGTGTACCAGCATGAGGGACCTGAAAAGGTTATAGGTGGCCATCTTATTGCATTGACGACCGACTTTGCAGAGGCCCTGGTGGTCTCTCTCGACGCGCCAATAACTGGTGTTGTCACACAAAACCGTACATTAGTGCGCATCGTGGAAAAGCTTATTCGCGACGAGTCTTATCTCGCAGCTATTTATGAGGAGTTCGCACCTCAGTTAGAGGCTACATTTGGTCATCATCTGGTGGATCTGCGCCGTCGTCTGCTCCCCACCACTGATGCCGAACGCCTTGTCGCAATCGCCACCCTGGGTTCTGAACCCATCAATTTGCCGTCGAACTTACACTAAATACATACATACACATTTTCCCAACCAAAAGGAGCACACCATCATGGCGAGATCAGTAACCGTTGTTGTCGGGACACAATGGGGTGATGAAGGGAAAGGCAAACTCGTTGATCTACTCAGTACAGAAACAGACCTCTGCATGCGCTTCCAGGGCGGTGGGAACGCTGGTCATACCGTCATCAATAACTATGGGGACTTTAAATTACACCTGGTCCCTTGCGGCATCTTCAATCCTGACTGTATGTGTATTATGGGAACAGGAACCGTTGTAGATCCACAAGATCTGCTCTCTGAACTGGCAAACCTCAAGCAACATTCCGTGGCGATTGATAATCTGTTTGTATCCGATCGTGCCCATGTCGTCATGCCATACCATAAGCTTCTGGATAAAGTTGAAGATGATGCACGCGGAGTGTATCGCGTTGGCACAACAGGTCGTGGTATTGGTCCAGCCTACACAGACAAGGTCGCACGCATTGGCATCCGTTTCCATGATCTCCTGCACGAATCAGTCCTACGCGACAAGCTAACCGTCGTCCTACGTCATCATAATGCATTACTCACCCATATCTATAACCAGCCACCCTTTGACGAAGCACAAATACTGGCAGATTGTCTATCCTGGGGGGAGCAGCTCAAAACGCGTATTGTCGACACGGTCCCCATAGTACGTTCAGCGCTACACAGCGACAAAACTATTATTCTAGAGGGCCAGCTCAGCGCCATGAAAGACCTCGACTGGGGATCTTATCCTTTTGTCACAAGTTCATCTCCAACAGCCGCCGGTGCCGCCGTTGGATCCGGTATTCCTCCACGCGACATTGATCGCATCATTGGCGTCGCCAAAGCATATAGCACGCAGGTCGGCACGGGCCCGATGCCCACAGAATTGCAGGATGCGATGGGAGATCATCTGCGTCAACTGGGCGGCGAATACGGCGCAACCACGGGTCGGCCCCGGCGCGTTGGTTGGTTCGATACTATCGTGACCCGTTACGTCGCAGAAATCAATGGCTGTACCGACATCTCTATCACTAAACTGGACATCCTGGATACGCTGGAGGAGATTCCTGTCTGCACGGCTTATCGTTATCAAGGTGAACTGATTACGGAGCTACCTGATCCCGTACTTCACGACAAATGTGAACCCATCTATGAAATACTACCCGGTTGGCAACAATCAACGCGAGAAGCCCGCTCATTGCAAGATCTGCCACGCAACGCACGTGCTTATCTCGAACGTCTGGCAGAATTAGTGCAGGTCCCAATTCACAGTGTTGGAGTTGGACCTGAACGCAACCAGACATTAATCATCTAAAATACGAGCATGGAACGCGTATGGGCATGGGAACGGCACATTTAATGAACCAGCTATGATTTCATGCCCATATAGGTCAAATGAATGTAATTTCTAGGGAACCTGAAAACATCTTGACACCTTTCCCGTTCATTCGCTATACTCACACAGACAACGGCGGGACATATTTCTATCTTTGTCACATAAGAAATTTAAATGGAGATCATGGTACAGGACTATACATCAGCTTATCTTGTCATTCAGAAAGGACCTCTGCTTGGCAAGCGTGTTGAAATATGGAAAGAGCGCACGACGATAGGTCGGAGCCGCGATTGCGATATATTTTTGGAAGATATTACCGTGCACCGCAAACAGGCAAGCATTTTGCGTGTGGCAGATGGGTATGTTCTTTGTGACGACCATGGCAAAGGTGACAGCTACGTCAATGGAACCTCGGCCAAAGAGCAACCGCTCAAAAGTGGTGACCAACTCCTCTTTGGAAACACGCAACTCACCTTCTATGCGAACGAAGGGACGCGTCCCTTCCAACTGGCTTCATCACGTGGACGCGAACTCTTGATTGGCAAAGCGTCTGAGGCCCAGGCTATTGCACGCCTCGACCTGAAGAATGCGCATAGCGGTATCCTGAGCATTAACCTCTTGCCCGAAATGACGATTGGACGCAGTCGCGATTGTAATATTTTCCTGGAAGATCTGGCGGTGAGCCGCCATCATGCAACGTTACACGAACGTTCGAGCGTCGAATATGAATTGATTGACAATCGCTCTGCAACCGGGACATTTGTCAACGGACAGGCTATTGTGCGCACACTTCTCCACGAAGGAGATCAGATTCAGATTGGCGCAACCACATTTATATTGCGCATCTCACGCACATAGACGATACACGATTACGCCACAAATACCTGTAATGTCTCAAACATGGTAGAGATCTGGTTCGACTGCGTCCATCATTGATGGACTGTGTGGCCCTGGGTCGATGAATCGCGGACGCGATCCAATCGGGTCCCTACCATTTTACACGTATTTACCGATATTTGGGGCATCATGTCCACGGGTAATGGCCAACACACACCCCTACACTATTTTGTTCGTGCAAGGGTATTACATTATTATTGATATAATAGATGCTGAAGATGATGCATACGCAAACCATAATAATCGATCTGTGAGCCATCACTTCTCTCCAGTGCTGGAGCATAAGCACGTGTCTTCTGTATAAACAAGCGTGCCTCCTGTGGTATCTCAGAGGTATGCTCACGCGCTCCCTGGCGAACAGCAGTGGAAGAAATATTGCGATAGGCAGCATTAAAAGGGAGCGGGCGAATAAAGCGAGCAAATCGCCGATTTTGTGCTTGCTGAATCAGTTCAGCCAACTCTTTCTCACCTGCACTACCACGCGGCGCGACCAGTAATTCAGCACGTTTGAATAGTTCAGTGAGCGATGTATCGCGATCCTGGTAGTAATGGGGATCAAGAATCTGCACAATCTTATCAAAACCCAGCAGGAAGAGAATACGTTTCACGCGCGGGAAAGACTGCTGCATTGCCTCGGCCTGCTCCACATATAATCCTCGATTAAACAAGAGAATGCCAGCATGAGGCAAACGCTTACGCAAAATGTCATCCAGCAGCACGATGCGATCCAATAACAGTGGCCGCTCTACCGCTTCTTTATCTATCGTACGCTTGCTGAAAGCGGCATAGAGGGTCATTGGCTCATGAATACGCGCAAACTCTCGTGCCTGCTTCAACAAGGCAATATGGGCCGTTGTAGGCGGATTAAACGAGCCAGGGAAAATGATCACATTACCACGCGGCTCTGGTCCACCTGGAACGACAAAAGCTTGCGGCTGCCCCTCTGGTTGCAATTGATCCAACAACGCCTGTACATCTTTCAGACGCTGGAGAGTATGCGTTGAAAGATAAAATGTATTCCTCATACCTGTATTTTATATCATGTGGGGCTTCCCCCGACAACAGGCCTCTCCCTGATCTCTCGCTAAAATAAGTATATTTGCTTACTACCTCCTATTCTAGGACTTCGTTCCACTGTCGAACAGGTTCAATATTGGTAAAAGTAGAGATATCTGCATAAATTTCATTGCCATACTGTGCAAGGGTTGCCCCAAAATCTTCGCCCGACTTGACCCAGAAATATGCAGCACAAATAAAACTTGGAGCGGGAGCACCGGGTGAGGCAAGGCTTTTCTGAACCTCGAACCGCACGCAATTTTCGCCTAAGAAATGTGCAAACATTGGAACATGCTTTTTAGCGAAATAGTCGAAATCGAATATACCATCTTTTTGAAGCGGATACGCCACTACAGCACAGAACATAGCCAGAGTTTTCCTTTCTTAACGATGCACTTTATTCCAGGAGACTTTATATTAATCGTACACTATTTTCATCAAAAAACTTCTCTTATCTTGCTCTTTTTATCCCTAATATCAACAATAGAATGCAAAATAATACAGCTCCTCTGTTGAGGGGCTCAGTATAATGAAAGAAGTGGTGGCATCACTATGTAGTAGAAAGAGGTATATCACTTATGTTCAATCGCTTACAATTCATGCACAAGCGTCCCCATTTGCTCAATAGCATTGCGTTAGCAGTAATGCTCACACTTATGGGGGGGTATCTGCTGAAAACCAGTCATACATCGGCGCTAGAGACGGCGGCTACACATACATCCCAACCGAAGGCCGATCACATCATTGTACAGCTCTTTCAAGTGCCCGGCTTTATCTATCCATCGATCAATGGCGTACCGGAATGGACGCTTTACGACGATGGGCTTCTCTTTTTTAAGCCAGCAAACGGTTTAGATCTGGTTCAGGCACACCTCTCGCCTGCAAATATCAACGCTATCCTAAACGTGGTTATAAACCAGAATGCCTTTTTTGCCAGTACAAAAGATACATATGGACGGCTCATCCCCGATGCAGGCTCACTTCTTTTGAGCGTTACCATCAACGGTCATCACAAACAGGTGACCCTATATGGAAAACCCGATACTGCATTAGATGAGCAGACACGGCACGTCTTTGCAATCAGGGATTTCTTGCTCAACTATCATCCTGCGACCACTCGACCATATACACCTCCTGGCGTCGCATTGCTGGTTATCCCCCAGGATGGCAATGCTACTGGCGTGCCCATGTGGCCTTATAAAGACATCTCTCTGGCACAGACCGCTGCCCTGGAATGTCCGTTTCTGCCATTTGGTACACGGAATTGTTCATCCAACAGCAAGGATAAGGCCGGCATTGTACCCGTCTTCGGATCGCGTGGTCAGGCATTATTGCTACGAGCGCACGACAACGCATACGCACGGATGAAAGAGCAAGGCAAAATCTACCGCCTCATCATCTGGCCGCTTTTGCCCGACGCCTTTTATCCACATAATAATGGCACATTTGGGATTGCAGTAGAGGGAGTCAATAGTGGGATATGGCCTCTTCTTTCTCGCACCCACGGATCGAAATAACAAATAAGAACAATAGGGGCCATCGTATGCTGTTTCAATAATAAAATTGGATACCGGGATTGGGGAAAAATTCGTCAAGGTAGGGAAGCCATTTATAATTCCGTGGCCCATGACAGGCCGATGCAACGCAATGGCATCCCACGGAATTATAAATGGCTTCCCTACCTTGATTGGGATTTGGTCCACGATCTGGGCATCTGGATTCAATTTTGAAACAGCATACGATGGTCCCTTCTGTCCTTATTTATATCCCTCATGCTCCTCATCAGCGTGTATTATATACAATAATGGCACATTGTCAGCACAATACGTATAAAGCAAGGAGCAGATTCATGAGTGATACTCAGGAAGATATCGTACGTACATTTATCAATGTATTGGAAACAAATGACCTGGATACGGCGGCAGGCTATCTGAGCGAGGAGTTCATTTTCAGCGGCTGGATACCACAACCGCTGCATAAAAAGGACTTTCTTGCTTTTATAGGAAACATCAAAAGTGGCATTCCCGGCCTCATCTTCAACCTCCATAACATAGATGAGCAGAAAAGTGTAGTCACAGGAACCATGCAGATAGCAGGATATCAAACAGACTCATTCATCTTGCCATCATTAGGTTTGCCACCAATTCCACAAACGGCAAACAGCGTTTCGCTACCAGCAGAAGATGTAAGATTCATGTTTAAAAACGACCAGATTGTGCAGATGAGTGTCCAAAGTACTCCCGGCGGCGGCATCAAAGGGCTTATTCACCAATTAGGCATCGATGTTGATATCAGTCAGTAAAAATCTTTGAGGA
Source organism: Ktedonobacteraceae bacterium (assembly GCA_013695595.1). Taxonomy (GTDB): domain Bacteria; phylum Chloroflexota; class Ktedonobacteria; order Ktedonobacterales; family Ktedonobacteraceae; genus JACDAE01. The sequence goes on from JACDAE010000455.1 coordinate 10,404, forward strand.
CGATTGCGGCTTACTCGCTCTATTCCTGTTGCTGAACGCGCTCATAGATTTTCTGCGCTTCGGATCTTCTGCCCAATTGCTTCAGGGTATCAGCCTTGTTATAATGGAAAGCGGCGACGTGCGGCTGTAGCTGCACGGCACGTTCGTAAGCGGCCAGTGCCTGCTCGTAACGGCGCACCGCAAAGTAGACGTTACCTTTCCCATTATAGGCAGAAGCCAGGCGTGGATTGAGTTGAAGTGCATGGTCAAATGCAGCCAACGCCTCGCGATAACGCTTCAATTCGTAGAGCAGGCTCCCTTTCCCATTATAAGGTGAGGGAGCATTCGGGCGTACACGAATCGCTTGCTCAAATGAGGCCAGTGCCTCCTGTGGACGCTGCAAACTCCACAAGACCCAGGCTCTCCCATCCAATACTTCGGCACTCTCTGGATCTAACGCCAGCGCCTGTTCGTATGCCTCTAATGCCTCTTCATAGCGTTGCAGGTGATAGAGTGTGTCAGCTTTAAACTCATAGGTCTGCGCTACTTCAGGTGTCAGTTGGATCGCTTGCCCGAAACAGGCAAGAGCTTCTTTATAGTACGTCAACCGATAGAGCGTTCTTCCTTTACCCGCATATGCAGGGGCGTAGTTTGCATCCTGCACAAGCAGGCGATCATAGATAGCAAGCGCCTCTTTATAGCGTCCAAGCCGCCGTAGTGCCCAACCAATGCCATCATAGGCGCTCAGGCAAGCAGGATCTCGACGCAACGCCTCTTCATGAGCTGCAATCGCTTCCTCATAGCGCCCCATTGAGTAGAGTGTATTTCCCTTCCCCTGGTAGGCATCAACAAGTTCTGGATCACGTTGCAGTGCATGCTCGAATATGCTCAAAGCCTCTTTATAGCGTCCTGCATTAAACAGGCGATTCCCCTCATCCAACCGGTGATCATGCGTCTCTTTGCGTGTAGTGGAAGGTGCATTGAGCAAAGCATGGACAAAAGAGATAATATCGGGATAACGGTTCTCGCGTTGCTTCTCTAATGCACGCAGAAGAGCCTGCTCCATATAGGCGGGAATAGTTGGATTCAGCTCCGAAGGTGGCACAGGAGCTTTCGACTGGTGCATCTTGCCAATTGTGACCGCATGCTTTGCCATAAATGGGGGCTGCCCAGTCAGGAGTTCATAGGCGATACAGGCCAGCGCGTATTGATCACTACGTGGACTCGCTGCACCCTCAAACTGCTCTGGAGCCATATAGAGTGGTGAGCCGATGACATTGACATATTTTGTTCTGGTTGTCTCTAAAAACACGGCGATACCAAAGTCGGCAATGAGCGCCTCATCTTTTGCATTGAATAGAATATTTTCTGGTTTCAAGTCT
>JACDAE010000461.1 GCA_013695595.1 Ktedonobacteraceae bacterium
AGTCTATACCGTCCCGTCAGCCAGTTCTTTAAGAATCGATATCGCGGGTGCAAACGCGTACAGGGTGCCCGTTTTTTGCACTTTGCGCAAGAAATCAACCTAGACGTTACATATCTGTGTTATTAGCACGTCAAAATATGCTATGCAAAAATATCATAACAATCTGCGTGGATCATCCCATCTGCATAAACAACATCCTCCCCTTTTTGTAAACTGTATTGACAATTGAAGGCCATTATGATACTCTCTTGGTAGAGACATATCTCTGGTGCGAACAATGGGTCTATGAATCACCCGGTGAGTGGAGCAAACGCAAGGGCGCGTAGAATTTCCTATCCTTCCTGAGAAGGGGTCAGATATTTGGATCTTCTCCTTGCTTTATCTCCTTCAAATGAAAGGAATCATATGAAGCACAAGCAAAGAACACTCCCCATGAGGGCAAGCTTCCTTTTCTTATTGGCATTGCTGGCTATTGCTGGTTCATTGCTGGGCGTCAGCAATCAACATGTACAACTGGCACACGCCGAAAACAATGGGCAGGGAAGCATACCCTTCAAAGGGTGGAGTACCTGGAGTTACATTGGCAAAAACCCCACCGCAACCAATGTCTATGCACAGGCACAACTATTAGTCAGCTCTGGACTTGCAAAAGCTGGTTACAACTATGTTCTGTTAGACGATTGGTATTATCTCAACCCGACGACGACAGTGGATGCCAACGGGTACTGGGCTACAGATACGAGCAAATTCCCTGGTGGCCTTGCTCCACTGGCCGCAAAGGTCCACGCACTTGGCCTCAAATTTGGTGCGTATGTCACCCCAGGCGTTCCAGTAGCGGCTGTCAATAAGAAGACAAAAATCCTGGGAACGAACTATACCGCCAATCAAATTGCGGATACCAGTAAGAAAGAGATCAACTACAACTTTAAAGGGGCACATTACTATATTGATTATAGTAAACCAGGAGCACAGGCATACATCAATGGTTGGGCCAAACAACTGGCATCCGAGGGTGTAGACTTTCTGAAGATAGATGGCGTTGGCTCCTATGACATCCCTGATGTACAGGCATGGTCGGCAGCGCTCAAAGCTTCTGGTCGTGGCATTCTTTTTGATCTCTCCAACACTCTCGATATCGCCCACGCCACCACCTGGCAAACATATTCTAATTCATGGCGTACGCAAGGGGATGTTGAGTGCTACAACGCTTGCCGTGGGCATCTGGTCAACTGGGCAACTGTTTCTTCACGTTTCGCCAGTGCTGCCGCCTGGGCACGCTATGGTGTTCCAGGTGCCTGGAACGATCTGGATGCAATGGATGTCGCCGACGGCAGCCTGGATGGCATAACCAATACCGAACGCCAGACGTACATGACCTTGTGGGCCATGGCAGCCGCTCCCATGTATCTGGGCGACGACTTGAATCGTATGGATAGTTATGGCAAATCGTTGCTCACAAATACGCGGGTAATCGCGGTTGATAACTCCGGCGTTGCTGCGCGACAGGTTACTGGTGGCAACCAGCAGGTCTGGTCGAAAAAGAACAGTGATGGATACTTTACCGTCGCATTTTTCAATCTGAGCGGATCTGCCGCAAATGTCTCTGTATCCTGGAGCGCAATAGGGACCAGTGGCACGAAAGCTCTCACCAACCTGTGGACTGGTGGCAGCCTGGGCAATGCCAATGGGTATAGCGCATCGGTGCCTTCCCACGGCACATTATTATTCAGCGCGAGATAACTACAGCTCACTCCTTTTCCACACCAGTAAGTGTTTTGTCATCCCATCGTAGATGATAAAACACTTACCCCGCATCATTCCATACTAAAATCTCTTTCGGATGGCTCATGGTTATCTCCCTGTCGATTATCTCTCACCAATTTACAAAATAGACAAAAATCAGGTGCTAACCCGGTATAGTGTATTTTTAACACTAAGGTGGTGAGCACACAAACTCAGGTGCTACTGGATCAGCCTCCCACCTTACAGGACAGGCAACCACCAGATACCTCTAACCCTCAAATCAGGCTCCGACATGCGTAAAATCCTTACGGTTAAACATTTTTATTGTTCTATTCGCATCTAAAACTCCTGTAATGCTATAAAACATTCAGGTGAATAATCAGGTAGAAGGCTGATGTATAGTTCCGGCTCTCATGGCATACTACGAGGGACAAGAAAAGATTAAAAACACACATACAGGGGTGCAGAGACGAACCCTTTTCTATCCCAAGGAGTGCATTCAATGAGTGCAGAAACATTAGCCCGTCTACAATTTGGTACCACCATCGTCTATCACTATCTCTTTGTTCCGTTGACAATGGGTTTGGTGTTGCTCATAGCGATTATGGAAACATTCTACGTTCGTAGTGGAAATACCGTATACAAACGGATGGCCCAGTTCTGGGGCAAACTCTTTATTATCAATTTCGCGTTAGGCGTGATCACAGGTATCGTGCAGGAATTTCAGTTCGGCATGAACTGGTCCAGCTACTCGCGCTTTATCGGCGATGTCATCGGTGCCTCGCTGGCCCTTGAGACATTGCTGGCGTTCTTTCTGGAATCGACCTTCCTGGGTATCTGGATCTTCGGCTGGGACCGCCTCTCTAAAAAGATGCACCTGGCGGCGATCTGGCTGGTTGTGCTGGGTTCCTACCTC
>JACDAE010000467.1 GCA_013695595.1 Ktedonobacteraceae bacterium
CATTAGGAGAGCCTTCAGCAACGGATGAGAGGATGAGCGCATTGCAAGCATTCATGTACTCTATAACTGTCTCATGTGCAAGGCCGTTGGCAACCACCAGTTCGATGTCTTTCCCTGTAGCCCGTACCTTCTCTACCACTGCTTTGGCCAACGGGAAGTTCTTGACCGGTATCTGAGGATTATTTGCGAAGAGGACGTAAAAACGATTTTGGTCCCAACCCAGCGCGGCTCTGGCTTCATCGCGAGGAATGGGCCGGAATTGCGCGAAATTGACGCCATTAGGGATGACGAAAATCTTCTGCTGTGGCCCTCCGGCTGCCTTTTTCATCTGCACCGATTTCACAATGACGGCATCCACCCAGTAGCAGAGTTTGCGGCTGAGAGATGCCACAAAGTTGCCCTTAGAGCTGTATCCTCCATCCGCAGTTACCGTTCCTAGAATATCGTCGCCAAGGTAAGATGCGACAACTGGGGTGGCCCATTGCAGACGAGAGATCAAGCACCAGAGCCCGTAGTGCCCATGGATGATATCATACCGTTTTGTAAATGAGGTAAGAAATATTCGGGCTGCTGCTACTGCATAGCGTAGTGGAGAAGGTCCTGCCATTGGATGGAGGACCTCCACTTCTAAGCCTGCTGCAATGAGCGAGTCAACCTGACTTTTGATAAATGTGCCTGCATGCGGTTGTCGGGCGGTTGGATAGACGCCCGTAACCATTAAGACACGAAAGGGTTTCTTTACTGGTTGGTAGTCGGTCATAGCAGACATCTTGCTCTCTATCTTTCAAAAAATTATTACCGATGAGAAACGACAGGCTGCTCCTCGTTCAAGAGATCTTCGATCGAGCCTTCAGGCATCTCAAGGTTTGGTGTATCAATGAAGACACGGAACCAGAGCTCCAGGCTCGCAAGCGTGAAGATCTGAGCCTGGTAATTTGTCTTTCCCGATAGGTGGTCGGCAACTATACGTTCTATATAGTCATTGTTGAAGTAACCACGACTACGTATACGCTCGGACAACAACAATTTCGTAATAATGTCGCGCTGACCGCCCCGGAACCACTCACCGGTGGGAACATTAAAGCCCATCTTCTTGCGTGTCAGGATTGGCTCAGGCAGAAAATCCTGAAATGCACGCTTAAGTAAGTATTTTGTCTTCAGATTTTTTATCTTGTCCTGCGAAGGAATGCTTGCCGCATACTCAATCAACTTATAGTCAAGGAGAGGAATACGTGATTCTAGCGATGCGGCCATCGTCATCTTATCGCCCTTCATAAGCAGGTTGTCGGGCAACCAGATCTTTGTATCCAGATAGAGCATAGATGAGAGGCTATCACGCTGTGGATTTTTTGCGAGCCAGCGGCGGAACTCGCGGCTAGAATCTAGATCGATTGCGTCCTGCGTCCTCGCCGAGAGCAGATCTTTCTTGAGCTGGCCGTTAAAGATGCCGAACCAGTTCATCCAGCGCCGTGGAGCGGGCTGAGATATATTGCGCGCCGCCGTCTTCAGCTTACGCATGCTGTATGGCAAACTATCGAGTGCAGGCTGAATAAGTTGATTGCGTATAACGGGTGGCAGGATATGATAATACTTGGCCATCCAGTCGACGACGTACTTGGGATAGCCCGCGAAGAGTTCGTCTGCGCCCTCGCCTGAGAGTACCACCTTCACATGCTGACGCGCCAGTTTAGAGACCAGGTAGACGCCCAGATCCGATGGTTCACTGACCGGTTCATCACGATGCCAGGTGAGCAGCGGCCAGTATTGAGTAAGATCGGAGGCGCTCACGACCAGTTCGTGATGGTCGGTGCCAAAGTGATCGGCCACTAAGCGAGCGTAAGGCAGTTCGCTGTAGTCAGGGTGATCAAAGCCAACCGAGAAGGTCTTGACCTTATGGCTGGTCGTCAACTGGCTCATGATGCCAGAGATAATACTGGAATCAACGCCGCCGCTCAACATTGCCCCGACGGGCACATCAGCCATCATACGCTCTTCGACTGCGCGGTGGACGTGCTGCTTGATACCCTGGACGTATTCTTCTATTGGTCGATGCTCTGTCTTCCCGAAGGTGAAGTCCCAATAGCATTCATTTCGCACCGTTCCACCCTCAAAGAGCATCCAGTGTCCCGGCAGGACCTTCTTGATATCCTTGAAAAGGGTGGCCGGAGCTGGTACATAACGCACGCTGAGAAAATCGGCCATAGCCTGCACATCGGCCTCACGCGGAACTTCAGGATGACCCAGCAGTGCTTTGATCTCTGAGCCGAAGACAATATCACCACCATGAATACGCGTGTAGTACAGTGGCTTTTTGCCAGCTTTATCGCGTGCGAGCAGGAGGCGTTTGTTTGGTCCATCCCACAGAGCGATTCCAAACATGCCGTGCAGCTTCGCTATCGCATCGACTCCATACTCTTCGTAGGCATGTACAATCGGTTCAGTGTCACTATTGGTCCGAAACTGATGCCCTTTTTCGAGGAGATCTTTGCGTAGCTCTTTGTAATTCCAAATTTCGCCATTAAAGATGACCCAGACATCACCCGTCTCATTGCACATTGGTTGATGACCACCGCTCAGGTCAATGATGCTGAGGCGACGGAAGCCCAGACCGAGTGGACCATCGATATGATAACCACTATCGTCTGGTCCACGATGCGCAATAAGGTCCGTCATATGTTCGACGACCTGCGGAGAGACTGATTCGCCGCTATTTGCATTATAGATACCACAAATACCACACATAAGCTTCGCCCTTTCCTCTATCGCAATTTTGCACTATCAATGCTGTACTATTTAGTTGTGTACAGTTTGTACGGATTGTGGGCTATGCTCTACATGAAGTGCAGGAGTATCCATATAGATTTGAAACCAGAGTTCCAGACAGAGCATTGTCCATATAGCTGAACTATGATTGACTAATTTATTATTTTGATGTGTTTGTAGAAGATTGCCAATGAAGTCCTGGTTGAAAATGCGGCGCTCTCGTGCGCGCTGCGACTGTAGTATTTCATGAGCATAGCCAGAGAGTTCACCACGGAACCAATGATCCATCGGCATGGTGAAGCCCTGTTTCTTGCGCGTCAAGATCTCAGGTGGCAAGATATCGGCCGTCGCCTTCTTGAGCAGATATTTCAGTGTGCCATCTTTGGGCATGCGCAAGGTGGGTGAGAGCGATGAGACATACTCGGTGAGGTTCTGGTCAAGCAGAGGAGCACGAGTCTCTAGAGAATTAAACATGCTGGCTTTATCGACTTTAACCATGATGTCGTCAACCAGGTAGTTGCGGGCATCAGCATATTGCATCTGAGTGACTACATCCAAATGAGAGACATCCTTGAATACTCTTGCCTGACGATCGTATGGATTGTGACCACGCAGTCCAGCAAAGTACTCAGGTGTATACATAGATGCACGCGATCCCACCGGGAAGACCATCGTACCCTGTACGTAGCGCAAGGAGAGATCATTATTGATATTGCGGAGACGCTTTTTCCCGCGCATGCCATCAGGCATAAAGCGGCTGCCGACGCCTAATACTGAGCGCAGTGGACCGGGAATGCGGCTGATAGCTTGCTCGCGTGCATAATGCTTATAGCCGCCGAAGATCTCATCGCCTCCGTCACCCGTCAGCACCACCGTCACATGTTCGCGAGCAAGCTTTGAGACATAATAGGTTGGTACCATCGACGAATCACCAAACGGCTCATCGTAGTCCCAGACGAGCTGTGGCAGGACCGAGATGAGATCGGGCCGGACGAAGAACTCGTGATGCTCAGTTCCAAAATGTTCGGCGACTTGCTTTGCGTAGGGTAGCTCGCTATAGTCGTCTTCTTCAAAGCCAATCGAGAACGTCTTGACTGGCTGCGACATCATCTGACTCATGTAGCCGACAACAACACTGGAGTCTATGCCTCCGCTCAGAAACGCACCGAGCGGCACCTCGCTCATCAGGCGGACCTGAACGGCGTCTTTGATCAGCTCGCGAATGCGTTCTAGAGCGGTGGCCTCATCATCGTCGCAGCTTGGAGTAAAGGGAAGATCCCAATATCGCTGTATTTTGATCTGACCTTGCTCGTAGACGAGCGTGTGAGCTGCGGGTAGTTTCATCACCCCTTTGAAGAGCGTGTTTGGAGTTGGTACATATCGATATACCAGGTACTCGTCGAGTGCCTCAGTATTCACTTCGCGTGGAATACCTGCCTCAAGAATCGACTTGATCTCGGAGCCAAAGATGAGGCGCTGACCATCCCAGTAGTAGTTAAGGGGTTTCTTGCCGAAGCGGTCGCGGGTGACAATCAATCGCTGTCGCTTGCGATCCCAAATTGCCAGGGCAAACATGCCCCGTAGCTGCTTCACAAAATCATCGCCGTATTCTTCGTAAGCGTGGACAATCGCCTCTGTATCACTATTCGTCTCAAACTCGTGTCCACGGGCTTGCAAGTCTTCCTGCAATTGACGGTAGTTATAAATTTCGCCGTTGAAAACAATAAGAATACTTTTATCTTCATTAAAGATAGGCTGATGACCGCCCGCTACATCTATAATTGAGAGACGACGCATGCCCAATGCAACACCCTCGCCGACCCACGTCCCCTGGTCATCGGGTCCCCGATGACGGATAATTTTGCACATGCTATCAATAAGTTGTTCGGCGCTGGCATCAGAACGGTCAAAGTCTATAAATCCAGCTATTCCACACATAGATTTAAATCCTTTTAAGAAGAGAAGAGAACATATCTGTTATATTCCCTGATTATCTAGCAATTGTTTGTGACGGTCGATCTTCAGAATGCATTGATGGCTGGTCTATATACGTCTGAAACCATAATTCCAGACAGAGAAGCGACCAGAGAGCCTGACTATGATTCTGAAGCTTACTCGTCCCATCCGTTTTAAGCAACTCGTGTAGGAATTTGGGATCGAAGATTCCTCTGCTCTGAGCTTTTGCGGAACCGAGCTGATCATGAGCATAGCTCGTCACATCCTTGCGAAACCAGCTTGAGATTGGAACGGCAAAACCTCGTTTGGGACGTTCGAGGATAGATGCGGGCAAGATATCGGCCGCTGCCTTCT
>JACDAE010000493.1 GCA_013695595.1 Ktedonobacteraceae bacterium
GAATATGGCCCAGGTAATGGGGCGTTCGTCGCGTGACCCCTACGTGCAACGTCTGGCGATGGCTTCATGGTACAATTACGGGCGCTATGCCTCAGATTTTATGTATTTTCCCTACATGGATATGGCCGCCGTTGAAGACAACATGCGTGATCTCACCGAAGGAGGAACATGGTCAAAGTTCCTCGACCAGGGCTTGCAGCAGGGGAAGGGTGTGGTCATTGCCACCGCCCACTTTGGGAACTGGGATCTCGCCGGTGCGCTGGTTGGTCAGCACTATCCGCTCTCAGGCGTCACGGAGACCTTCAGCGATCCACGCCTCAATGATTTGTTACAGAGTCAGCGTAGAGACAAGGGCCTCTCGGTCATTCCATTGGAAAGTTCGGCCCGGCGTATCTTGCGCGTCCTGCAAAAAAACGAACTGGTTGCCCTGGTGGCTGACCGGCCCCTTTCGGCGCAGGAAGGCGTACCCATCACATTTTTTGGGCGCACAACCTATGTGCCAGGTGGGCCTGCAATGATGGCAGTTATGAGCGGTGCCTCAATTGTCCCCGGGTATGTCTGGTATGGGCATCATCATGAGTTCTATGTCCGCTGCTTCGATCCCATCTCTCCGCGTCCATATAAAGGATCAGCCGAGCGCGAAAAAGAGGTAGCACGCCTGACACAATACATCTATGATGCCCAGGCAGTTATGATACGCGAGTGGCCCAGTCAATGGTATATGTTCCGGCCCTTCTGGCCAGCATCACAGACCATCTGAGTACATCAAATGAGATATGTTGAGCGAAATGCATCCTGATAGGGAAGCCATTTATTATTCCGTGTCCATTCATTCACAATTCCCCAATACCGGTATGGTAAGCACGGAATAATAAATGGCTTCCCTACCAGGATGGGGTTCCTGCAAAAAATAACGGTTACCCTAATATCGAACATATTGTAGGAGATTTAGCCAGAATGTATACCCTTTTTTTGCTCGCCATCAAGATTATACCCTGGTTGCCTGTTCGATTGATGGATGGTATTGCACGCATTGCCGGACTGGTTGCCTGGTTTGTAGCTATGAAAGCAAGAGAGCAGGCCACTCAGAATATGTTGCATGTGTTGGGGCTTCAGGTACTGGATACCTCACAGGGACGAAGAAAATTACGGGGTATTGTGCAGGCAATGTTTTGTAATAATGTATTGAATTATCTAACCATGTTCTCGTTAGCGGGTCGTAAACCGGAACGGATTATGCGCGAACTGCATATAGAAGGGCGGGAGCATTTTAATGCGGCATTTGAACGCGGAAAGGGCGTTATCCTCTCTTCGGCGCATATCGGGCCGTTCAACTACCTTTTCCAATGGGTCTCGCTTTCTGGCTATGATCTCACGATCCCTGTAGAACCTCTGCAAGATCCTCGTATGCTTGATCTGATAACAGGCCTACGGAGCAAGAATGGAACCAACATTCTGCCTCTGCAGGGAAGTGCCTCCATGCGCACAGTATTCCAGAAATTGCGTACCAACAAGGCTATTTTGTTGACTGCCGATCGTGCTATCGAGGGCCAGAGTAGCGAGATGACGTTCTTTGGTGACATCGCCCGTCTCCCGGTGGGAGTTGCGCAATTAGCGAAACGGACAGGTGCCACGGTTGTCGGTGCCTGTGGCTGGCGTACACCTGCCGGAGAGATATATGGCCGCTTCTTTCCTATCTCGTTAGCACTTTCAGAAGAGCAAGCCACAGATCCAGAGCAGATCCAGCAAGCGATCGTCACCCTTTTGGAGCAAAATATTACTGAGCATCCCGATCAGTGGATGGCCTTTGCGCCTATCTGGGCGGGTAGGCCATCGCGTGCTCTGGCTATGACACACCTTTGAGTGAACGCATCACGCGCCGTGGCGGATCTACAAACCAGCTCCAGGCGCATTGGGCGACGTAGGCGGCGACGGGAAGATGCTCTGGAGGCGTTTCCTGTCCGCCTGCATGCACCGTGCGTTCAACAATCCCCTGCCGCAATTCGTCGCTCGTACTCCCTGGAAAGAGCGTATAGGCCGCGCCGATGTGTTGCCAGAAGTGCGCATCGCTGCCACCGATGTCCGCGAAATGCCACTGCTCGTTGGCTGTACGTACGGTATCACGCATCGAGGCATTGGCAGGCGAAGGATTATAGATCTCGATCCCATCGATGGAATAGCCTTTGTTCAGCAGTTCATCAATTTTAGTACGACTGAGACTAGGAACCAGGCGTCCAAGTGGATGCGGAATAATTACCAGGCCGCCCTGCTCTTTAATGGCCTCGATACTCTCTTCAACGGAGCGCAAGGCTTTAGGGGCGTGTTCCACGAAGAGTCCAAGCAGGTGACCCTGTCGGGTACTGACCTCGACGCCTCGGATCAACTGAAATGGAGGCGTTTCCTGCTGGGAGAGCAGATCGGCGACCCGTTTTGCTCCTTCGACGTGATCGTGATCCGTGATGGCAATCACCTGCAAACCACGCTGCGTCGCTTGCTCAATCACTTTGGCGGGACTGGCCCAACCATCGCCCAGATTGGTGTGCATATGGATATCAGCCTTACTGTATCCTTCAGATGCTGGTGTACTCATAATAATTTTTTAACAGTCCTTAAATGTAATGTTCTATTTTACATGCTAATCTGAACATAGGAGCCGCGTTGGCACCACCCATAATGCATTGGCCTATCTGTCCACTTTGACATAAGGTTGAGTATCACTTATGATATTCAGGTAACACATCTCTTAATAAAAACATTATATGATAGAGACGGGGGAAGTACTATGTTGGTTGTGTTGCCAAAAGGGAAAAATCTCTTATAAACAGACTGCAAAATATCAGAGTACGCATGCTGATTGTGATAAACGACAGGGGGACAGCGTGGCGCTGAAACAATTGATGAGTACTGTTCGCCGAAAGCATATGAAAAAATATCGCATACAGCAGGGAGGCGGCAGATGAAAATTGGTATTGTATCACCGTATGATTGGAGCTATCCAGGTGGAGTGCGTGAGCATATTCGGCACCTGGCTGAACAATTTATCCTGCTTGGTCATGATGTGCGCGTACTGGCACCAGGCAAAGAGTCAAAGGGTATTCTGGCGGAAAACCACCTTTTTTACGGTATGGGCAAAACCGCACCTTTGCCTTTCAATGGCTCTATCGCACGTATCGCAATTGATCCTATGCTATCCTGGCATGTACGCGATATCTTGCAGCGTGAGCGTTTCGATGTGCTCCATATTCATGAGCCGCTGGTGCCAGGCCTCTCCCTTACAACGTTACGCTTTTCGCATACATTAAATGTAGGGACCTTTCATACGTTTACGCAAGCAAGTAGCATCGCCTCGCCGTATCATCTGGCATACACCTCTGCCGCGCCATTTCTGCGTCCCTACTTTCGCCGCCTGGATGGACACATTGCAGTCTCCACCGCAGCCCACCAGTTTGTGTCGCGTTACTTTGCCACGGACTATCGGATCATTCCCAATGGTGTTGACCTGGAGCGTTTCCATAATGATGTACAGCCGTTGCCAGAATTTCGCGATGGCAAGCAGAACATCTTGTTTGTGGGTCGTTTTGAGCGTCGTAAGGGTACGAAGTATCTCCTACGTGCGATTCCTATGATACGCGAACAGCATCCAGATACGCGTTTCATCTTTGTTGGCGAGGGCCGCCTACGTTACGCTTTTCAGCGTTATGTGCAGCGGCACGAATTGCAGGATGTGATCTTTACAGGCTATGTCTCAGATGACGACCTGCCACGTTACTTCGCCACGGCTGACATCTTCTGTGCACCCGCCATCACCGGTGAGAGCATGGGCATCGTTTTGCTGGAAGCGATGGCGTCAGGCAAGGCGATTGTTGCTAGCAATATTCCCGGCTACGCTACCGTCGTCAATTCCGGCACCGATGGATTGCTCACACCACCCCGCGATAGCCGGGAACTGGCGAATGCGCTTGGCTACCTGCTCGATAATGAGCCATTGAGACGGCGCTTCATTGAGAATGGGCAACGTAAAATTCATCAGTACGCATGGCCATATGTTGCCAATAAAATCCTGGATTATTATGCTACGCTGCTTGATGAACGTAGCGTTAAAATACGTTCGTCACGTGTGAAATACAGAAGACGCTACCGCTCGTTGGAAGAATAGCATAAAAGGGTGGGACCATAATTTATAGACTCTACTGAAAAATTTGTTCAGAAAAGAGGCACTCAACACGAGGCACGGAATAATAAATGGCTTCCCTACAGATACACGTTATAGCGAGATAATTTTCGGTGGAAATCTATAGAAGGGTAGATAAAGTCCATTTACAGAGTAGCCATTTATTATTCTGACCTTTACGTAAAACGTGTATCTGTAGGGAAGCCATTTATTATTCCGTGCCCACTTTTCCTCGTTGAACGTCGCTGAATGGAGCGATCAATCCTTGTCAAGACATCCTCTCACAATTTTTCAGTGGAGTCATTTATAGCGTCCAACAATTTATTGTGTGTATTGCATCCAGGGATACATGGATATCAATGAATTGTTGGACGCTATAAATATAGTGCCTACCTTTTTTATATGTAGGTCAGCTTGTATACTGTGCCGCTCAAGTCGTCGGAGATCAGAATATTTCCCTGTGCGTCGATGGCGCTATCGACCGGGCGGCCCCATACATCCTGGCTCTGAGCATCCAGCCAGCCGGTGACCAGATCGACCTGGTTGCCAGGTTTTTGCGTCGAGGCGTTCCAGGGAAAGTAGATCAATTTGTACCCGGTTTTACTGGTGCGATTCCACGAGCCATGCAGCGCGATCAGTGCCCCATTCCGATAACTCGCGGGAGCCTGCGTATTTTGCAAAAAGGTCAGGCCGAGCGGAGCTGAGTGGGCCTGGATGCCCTTCGTGACGCGATCCATCTTGCTGCAATCGACATGACCATCCGCGTTAAACTCCACGTCGCGATCAAAGGGCATGCCATTCACCGTTTTATCCGGATCAGGGTTGCAGAATGGCCAGCCATAATTGCCACCGTCGCGCACCGCAATAAACTCCTCTGGTGGATGATTATCGACATAGGTTGGCAGCACCTTCTGATAGTTGCCGCTTGCATCTTGCAATGGATACTCAATATTATCCCGATTATTGACCGCGACCCACAATGTGTTCGTACCGGGCAGGAACGCCAGCCCCTCAGCGTTGCGCAGGCCCTGAGCATAC
>JACDAE010000502.1 GCA_013695595.1 Ktedonobacteraceae bacterium
ATCACAGGTTGTCACCTCTCTTTTGCGTGAATGGCTGCTTGCCTACTTACGTGCACGGCTCGATACACACATGATGGTCAGCTTCTTTGAACACCTGCTCACACTCCCATACAGCTTCTTTCAGAAACGCTCCAGCGGCGATCTGCTGACCCGGCTAAGCAGCAACACAGCCATTCGCGACACACTCAGTAGTCAGCTTATTTCGACGATTCTGGATGTGAGTACAGTGGTCATCTATCTCAGTATCCTGTTCTGGCAATCACGAGCGTTTGGCCTGCTGACCATCGCTATCGGGACCGTCGATGCCATTCTTCTCTTGAGTACGACACGCCCCATGCGCGAATTAATGAACCGAGAACTGGCTGCCCAGGGCAAATCGCAGGGCTATACCACCGAAGCCCTGGTCGGCATGGCAACCCTTAAAGCGGCGGGCGCAGAACAACGCGCATTAGAACGCTGGTCGAATCTCTTTTTTGACCAGCTCAACATCTCTATCAGGCGCAGCTATATCTCGGCGATTATCGGGGCCGCGATTAGCACCCTGCGCTCATTTTCCTCGCTGTCCTTGCTCTGGCTGGGGGCAACACAGGTCCTCAATGGCTCAATATCCATCGGCACCATGTTCGCACTCAATACCCTGGCAACCTCGTTCCTCGGCCCACTGAGTTCACTGGTCAGTAGCGGCCAACAACTCCAACTCGTGCATTCACATCTCGAACGTATCGCCGATATCACCGAAACCGCGCCGGAGCAGGATATACAGACAGTACACCAGCCTCCAACACTCACTGGCAGCGTCCAACTCAAGCATGTCTCATTTCGCTACGCACCTGATACCCCGCTGGTCCTCAATTCTATAAATCTGACCATTCAGGCCGGACAAAAAGTGGCAATCGTCGGTCGTACCGGCTCAGGCAAAAGCACCCTGGGCAGGCTCCTGCTTGGACTCTATCTCCCAACAGAAGGGGCAATTTCCTACGATGGCATTCCACTCCAGACGCTCAACTATCAAGAGGTACGCCGCCAGTTCGGGGTTGTCCTGCAGGATAGCAGCATCTTTAGCGGCTCAGTTCTGCACAATATCACCCTGAATAATCCCAATATGGGCATTGAACAGGCCTCCCAGGCCGCTGAGATGGCCGCCATCCATGACGATATCCTCCAGATGCCGATGGGCTACGAAACATTCGTCTCAGAAGGAGGGAGCGCGCTCTCTGGCGGCCAACGCCAACGCCTGGCACTCGCACGCGCCTTCGCAAGCTCTCCAGCAATTATGCTCCTCGATGAAGCCACCAGCCACCTGGATGTAATTACGGAGCAGAAAGTGGAAAGCAGCCTGCAAAAACTGGCCTGCACGCAAATCATTATTGCCCACCGGCTCAGCACAATTCGCAACGCCGACCTGATCCTTGTCATGGAGCAAGGCACCATCAGGGAGCAGGGTTCACATCAAGAACTGATGGCACGCAATGGCTCCTACGCACGCCTGATGTACCAACAAATGGAAAATGGGCAGCTCAACCTTGCACAAGTAAACAGGTTTAAATAACATGGTAGGCGCTATGATGCTCTTTTCCAAATGAACCTGGATACCCAAATCGTGGGCCAAACATCGATCCCAATATCCACATCAATTTTTCAAACAACATAATTGTGCATCCACCAAATCGCCTGGATATTGTTCCTGATGCCAGGGCGGCTTCAGAAGCCCAATGATCACAGGCCAATATCCGCACCACTTAGCGGATGCACCAATAATAGCGTCCCATCAGGCGTAGGAGCGTGTGCTTGCCACCGCCCGTGCACCCGATGCACTATGTCGTCACGGGCAATAACGAGTTCACGGGCGGTGACCAGCACATGCCCCTACGCCTCTTACATCTATAATACAATACGCCACATCATTTCATATCCACATGGCTCATATTTTCTAGAACACTCTTTACATATATCTATCATTTCAGCACAGTCATACCAACATACTACATCTCCAATCCCTCTGCTTTTACTTATAAAATATATATTAATATATGTATTTATAGAACTGCGAGTATAATGTATATAGACACAGTGAATGGTGCATAAAAAACGTAGGCATTGCATAAATCTGTACAGATTTCGTTTATGCATCTTACTTTAAAGAGGTGGGAGTATAAAACATTTTTGTGCTCTTTTACTCTTTGTACCTATACTGTTGTTTTAGAGACAACGATTGTTGATATCTCTTCAATCCGTAAGAGAAAGGAAACTTTAACATGAATTTTAGCGAAGAACTGGCTATGGCCGGCGAACTCGAACTGACTGATAGTGAGTTGGAGACAGTGAGTGGTGGATATAGCCACCACTTCCCATGGTGGTGGTATCGCCGCCCTTATTACGACTACTATCCACCATACTGGTATGGCTACCAACCATATGGGTATTATGGTGGGGGATACAGAGACAGAGACGATCGCGAACGTCGCGGCGGCGACGATCACGGCGGTGATCACGACAGAAGATAGGAATGCATACTACAGCTATATAAGTGCTATCTTCTAAAAAGAGCTTCCTAATCAAAAGCTTCCTTGGATGTGTGCAACGATTATTGAGTTCATTCCGTCAGCCTTCTCAACTATTGTGAGTAAAACTGCCGAGTTACTCATCACTTGTTACACACATAGCCCATAGCTGACGATGCCAACAGGTAAAACTACCTGTAGATAGTCAGGACGATCGCAAAATCTCCTGACTATCTTTTTCTCTAAAATTTCGTAGAAAAATACGTTTAGATATATTTCCCATCTACCTTCAGGAGATTTTTACTCATGAAAAAAACGTTCATCCCACCTGAGGTTCAGAAGTCGCCCACACTGGCAACATGGTATCGCGCCCTTGCACTGCCTGAACGTATTCCCCCACCTGAACATACCGCCTCTCCTTCCAACAAGGAGTTCGCACGCAAACGCCTGCAACGTTGGAAAGAGCAGCTAGCCTTCAGGCAGGAAGGTCAGTTTGCCGCACGCCTCACTTTAGATGGGCTCACAGAAGAAGATCTCCTTACGTTGCTGACAGAGCCCATTGAGGCCCTACAGGAACGTATCTCTCCCCCTCTTCCCTGGCTAGAAGAACTTTTGCATACCTTCACAGATACGCAGGATCAGGAGGATGTTATCTTACTCCTACCACAGGATGGCTTCGACCCTCATCATCTTGCCTTTCTCACCGTGCTCAAACCGCTTTTGCGCAATGGCATCAGGCGTATTCAGGCGACCCTACAAACCTTACAAACATCTTATTCCTCCCTGCCCTTCGA
>JACDAE010000508.1 GCA_013695595.1 Ktedonobacteraceae bacterium
GTACCATTCAATACGCGCGATACTGTCGAAATAGAGACGCCTGCCTGCCTCGCTACTTCCTGGATGTTTGCCATAATCTTCGGTCATCTCTTCTTTCTTGATGCATCCCACTAACTCCCTTATCCACATATCTTGAAAACAATTTCAAGAAGCACCACTCGCTGCTCATGCATCTTGCGATCCCCTTTTAAGTATACGGGTTATGAAGTCTATTTGTCAATTTACTTCTAGAGACGTGCATTTTTGTGTCCAGAAGTATCATACACTGCGCGCTTGTTGAAAATATTTGAAGCTCTTGACAAGCGCATTTTTATTGGGTAAACTCACACTTATGAAAATGATTTCATAAGCATTACATCCTCACTTTACGGATTGATAACCACGGCGTTCAATCATTGATAAATTTAGTTCAAAGTTGACTAAGGAGGTAGGTATGCTGTCACGAGAATCTGCCAAAGGTGTCTTTGTTAGTGTGTTCCTCGTCATGTGCGTATTTCTTGTAGGATGTGGTGGTGGCGCTGCCCAGCAATCCAGCTCTACTAGTAATGGACCGATAAACCTGACCTGGTCCATGTGGACTGCGTCAAACCCAGAGGTCCAGGCCTGGGAGTATGATGCAGCGTTAGTGACCAAAAAGTATCCCAACATTCACATCAAGTTTCAAACGACGACGTTCCCGAACTATTGGACAAAGCTTGAAAGTGAAGCTGCCAGCGGCACTATGCCGGACATTATCTCTTTGCAAAGTCAGCACACACCAGGTTTTGCCGCTAACTTCCTTCCCCTTGGTTCTTACATAAAGCAGAACAACTTCGATATTTCTGCGTTCGATTCGACAATCGTCAAAGGCCTTACCTACCAAAACGAAGTGCGCGCGCTTCCTTACGACTTCGGGCCGCTTGTCATCTTCTACAACAAAGACCTATTTAAGAAGTACAACGTCCCCGCACCAACCAACAGTTGGACGTATGCACAGTTCTTAGATGCCGCTCAGAAGATGTCGCATGGCAATGATCACGGCTTTATCGCTAACCCCAATCTTGATGGTGTGTTACCATTCGTCCTTTCAGATGGTGGGCAGTATCTTACATCCGATGGCAAATTGAACCTGAACAACTCGCAATTTGCATCTACCTATCAAGAGTATGCGAAGCTCGCTTACCAATATCATGCCTCACCCACCCTTTCGGTGACGGAGTCCAACAATGCTGCTTTCCTCTGGGCGTCTGGCAACATTGGTATGATCGTGGATGGACCCTGGGACCTCATCAACTTCAAGTCATCGGCCAAGTTTTCTATTGGTACTGTTCCCGTTCCTGCCCTGAGCAAGGGTCAGGTTACTGTCACAGCCGGTTCCGGTTTCGGTATCTCGACTACAACCAAGAATGCTGATGCCGCCTGGAAGGCTATTAGCGTCCTGACTGGCCCTGACGCTGAGCAGTACCTGGCAAACTCCGGCCGTGCATTCTCTGCTCGTACTGCTCAGCAGCAGTATTGGTACAAAAATGCCGTTCCCGATGCTGAATCGACATTGACCTATGCAAATGCACGCGCTGTACCGGAAGTGACGACGGCTAGCTGGAATCAGGCCCAAACACTCTTCCAACAATATGGCGTAAAAGTCGTTGCGGGTCAGCAAACGGCTGCCTCTGCCCTATCAACCATTCAACAACAAACTGGCAACTCATAATGTCCTGTGGAGACCCTTGCTGCCGCCTGGTAGTCAGGGTCTCTATTTGTTCGGGCCTCAATTGTTTCATTGCCCCATCCTGTGAGGCGTTTTTTATCGGTGGGTCTATCCGTGTCGATCAACGCAATCTACACCACCAGGTCGCGAGGGAAAAAATGAGTATCAAAAAACCTGATCGTGTCCGAACTGCTATCGAAGAGGTAGCGTCTGGACACGCAAATGCCTCGTATATCCCTTCTCAGAACCGGCAGCTTGTCCGTCGTGCGAAGTGGAGAAATACGGGTATCGCCTACCTCTTTCTTGTGCCCAATATCTTCGGTTTCCTGGTATTTACCCTGTTTTCCTTGATAGCTGCTTTTGGGCTTAGTTTCTTCAGATGGTCCCTCCTTGCTCCGCCTGAGTTTGCTGGTTTCAGCAACTATGTTCAGTTGTTCACAGTCGATCCTGTATTCCACCAGTTGCTCATCAATACGCTCTATTTTGTGTTCGGCTATGTACCTTTGAATATGCTTGTTTCGTTGGGTATGGCCGTCTGGCTTTCGGGACCGATTCGCTTTAAAAATCTGTTCCGGATTATTATGTTTATGCCTGTTCTCACTCCGGCTGTTGGTGTTGCGCTCGTCTGGTTGCTTATGTATGATCAAGCTGGCATCATCAATCAGACTCTCCTCGCTGTTTTTCACATTCATGGTCCTAACTGGTTGGCTTCTGATGCATGGGCGATGCCCGCTGTGATTCTTATGT
>JACDAE010000518.1 GCA_013695595.1 Ktedonobacteraceae bacterium
GGGGTATTCAACGCAAGCACCGGGAAAGAACTGACGAGCTATACTGCCCGCGTGCCAGGAGAATATCTGCCAGTCGTGTTGAAGGTGCTTGCCGATATGGTGCGCTATCCGCTTTTTGATCCTGAAGAGATTGAGAAGGAGCGTGGCGTGATCATTGAAGAGCTGAGTGCCACACAAGATGATCCACAGGAGTGGGTGAACCTCTTGATCGATGAGGTGATGTGGCCGGATCTGCCTCTGGGACGCGATGACGCCGGGACGATTGAGACAGTTGCACACCTGCAGCAAAAACAGATGCTTGAGTATCTGGATACCTATTATCGTCCGAACTCCCTGGTGTTAAGTATTGCCGGGAATATCGATGAGCCACAGGTCATTCAGTTAACGAAAGACTTATTTGGTTCGTGGGAAGCAGGTGAGCACAAATCTTACAGCACCAGCCTGCCACCACGCGATACAGCTCCTGTGCGTATCATCAAAAAAGCGACGGAACAAACAAATATTTGTCTTGCGGCAGCCGGAATTTCTTATATGTCCGCTGACTACTATGCACTTCTTCTGATTAATGGAATACTTGGCGATGGCATGAGTTCGCGCCTCTTCCAATCTATTCGTGAAGAACAAGGGTTGGCCTATGATATCGGAAGCTATTTTAATAGTTATGCGGAAACAGGGAATCTTGTTATTAGCGCTGGAGTCGATCCTTCGCATACGCAAGAGGCCATACGCGCTATTATTCTAGAACTCGAACGACTCTGTACCACGCCCGTACCCGCCGACGAATTGGAACGGATGAAAGCCTATGTACGAGGAGGAGTGGTGCTTGGGTTGGAGGGGACACAACAGGTTGCTTCCTGGCTGGGAAGTCAGGAATGTTTGCACAATCGCGTGCATGCTATCGATGAGGTGATTGCTTCTATTGATGCGGTCACTATCCAGGATATTCAGCGTGTTGCGCAGTCCTGCTTTGCTTCTGAATGGCGTCGGCTGGCAATTATTGGACCAGAAGATGCACGCCAGGTAGAGTATTTTGGAAAGCTGCTAAAAGGTGTGTAAAGCGGGAAGAGGAGACCAGGTTTTATGGCACAAATAACGCTTCGTGATTATTTGCAGGAGGCCGAAGATGCGATCCGCGATGATCGTATCGATGATGCCTTCACTCATTGTCGGAATATTCTCGCTCAGTTTCCAGAATCTCTTGAAGCTCAACGTTTGCTTGGAGAAGCCCATCTTGCCCAGGGGCAACTGGAGGAAGCACAGCAGAGTTTCGATTGGATATTGACCAATGATCCTGAGAATGTCGTGGCCTATTGTAATCGTGCCTTAATCTGCGAACGCTCGTTAGACTACGATACCGCTCTGGATTGTTATCAGCAGGCCTACGAGTTGAGCCATGGGAATAGCCAGATACGCAAGGAGTTCAATCGGTTAAGCACAGAGACAGGGCCGCAAGGATTCATGTTCTCACGTGCCGGACTCGCTCGCTTGTACATGCGTGGCGATCTATTAACCCAGGCCATTCAAGAATGGGAAACAGTGCTCTTACTCAATCCAGAACGCCTCGATGCTCGTACCGGCTTATTAGAAACCTGCTGGCGTGACGCTCACTACGACCGCGTTGAGCAACTTGCAACTGAGGTTTTGCAAGATGTTCCCGGTTGCCTGAAAGCTTTATTCTTGCTTGCTTATGTGCGCTCCGCAAAGGATATTGAGCAGGCTCGAGGACTTCTAAAACGTGCTGAGGCATTGGACCCCGATCTGCTTACAGCTCAGGAACTCTTCTCTGATATTATGTCACGCCAGCCCGCTGAACCATTTTTGCAACTGCTTAAGAAAGCACCGGTAACTCTGGAGACGCCGTGGCCTCAGTCTTCAGCGTCACTGGTTCCTGACCAGAAAGAGGCAGTCGCTCAAGTTTCCGCCCCCTCCCCCATGGCGATGTCCGCGGAGACTCTTGCGGCCTGGAATGGCATGGGTAGCATGGGCTCTGGCGAAAGGTGGGGTAATGATATCACCCTTATCAAAGATACCCAGGAAAAGCAGCCAGTACAAGCACCTGCGTCCCTCCCTGTATGGACCGCAGAATCCGATCCAGTCTTTGATATATGGAACGTTTTAGAGCGACAGGAAGCTCAGGGTGTAGGATCTGCACAGGATTTACCAGATGTTTCCCCTCAATTGCAAGCTAATACGAGCGATATAAATTCGCTGAATTATCAGCCTTCACAGTCTTTTATTCAGCAAGAGGAACACCCCCTGGAAACCTGGTCGTCAGAAACTTTGACCAATTTAGTGCCAGAAGATAGTAAGAACGAGGCTGAACATCCACTCTGGGATAGTCAAAGTGTGTATAATGATTTTAAAGAGCCTTCTGTGAATGGCGACTCAGGCATCTGGCCGAATTCACAGGGTGCTACTGGCGATTCGGGCATCTGGTCGAATCCACAGAAAGAGAACGCTGCACCTTCTCCGCCAGCCTGGCTCAATATGTTGACTCAGAGTGAGATCCGACAACTTAACGACGAAGATGTGCCCGCATCCACTCTTGCTGTTGAACCCGCTGCACCTGCTGCACCCGCTCTGCCAACGCGCAATGTCATGCCAACTGCTATTCCTGAACCTGCCAATGATGAGGAAGAAGCCTTCTCCTTTGGGCCTGCATGGTTGAAGTCTCTAGGGGCTGCCTCGCTACATGGTGAGGCAGATGAGGCTGAAGTGCAGCCGTCATCGACACCAACTGCAAGTGAGCCGTTGCCTGTCGCGCAGAGGTACGAACCAGAACCCGTCGCTTATGAAGCACACGAAGAGAAGACGCAAGAGCAACCTTCTTATGAAAGTTTTGCCAGTCCTACTGGGAGTGTGGAGCAGGATGTACTTACAACACTGGAGAATTTAGAGGCTGGTCTGTTTTCGCAAGGGTTTGTCCCATTAGAACCGAACACGCTTCAAACGATTGCAAAGACAAAGGAAACATTATCTCCCGATGTTCCACCTACTCCCGAGATTGCTCTTGCGCAAGAGGAAATGTATCAGCATGATGCTCTGCCAGCGTTGTTTTCAAGTTTTGAGAGTTTCGCTCAAGAGCCTGTAAATGCACCTTCTGCTTTTGGATTGCCT
>JACDAE010000534.1 GCA_013695595.1 Ktedonobacteraceae bacterium
TCGCTACCCTGTTTCGCAGATGCTTGCGAGAGGGGAGCGGGCTGCTTTACGGAGTAGAGGCGGAAATGCTGACCCCACTGGTCAATGTCGCGCTCATACTGCATACCAATCTTCTCAGCAATATAGAGCGATGCACGATTGCCCGGTGGAATCAACGAGATCACACGCGAAAAACCCATTTGCTGCAACCCGTAGTCCTTAAGGGCCTCAATTCCCTCAACCGCCAGACCATGCTGCCAATAAGGGCGTGCCAACACATAGGCCAGTTCTACCTCTGGCCGTTCCTCGACCTCTTGACGCAACAATCCACATTGACCAATAAAACGCTGATCCTCTTTCAGGATGGTAGCAAAGAATGAATGCCCATAGAGCTTGTATTCCTCGATGTACCTGCTCAAAATATGTTGCACCTCTTCACGGCTACGAGGTCCACCTAAGAAGCGCATCACCTCTGGATCGGCATACAGGACCGCCAGATCATCCAGGTCGGAGAGCATCAATGGTCTGAACAACAAATGTTCTGTCTCTAAAATATTCATGAAATCCTCACATATCTATTTATAACGATAGTTCTTCTTCAAACCATCCATGCGTTACCATTCTATTATGTACGCATAAAAGGTATAAAGTGAACTATCTAGCCTGCGTAATCGCCTTCGCCTTCATAGGCAGTACTGATGATAGTATTGATCTCATCAGACGGCAGAGGTTCAATATCGACGCGGTTACCTTCGGCGGTGACAAGATAGATCTTCTTATCATCTGAGGTGGCTGTACCACTGTGCAAGAAATTATAGAGGACCTGCGCAATGCTTTGAATCGCAGTGGTTCCCCTTTCGCCACCTTTGTTAACACCAATGGCGAGCAGCACGGGTGCGGTGTGATCTCTCGGCTCGACCAGATCAACATCCACATCATGTATATGTTTCAACTCGTGTTCGAGCACCTTGAGATGTTGCTCAGTGTCTCCTACGAATTCTATAGTAAAGGTTGTGATCAATTTTTGTATGTATCCTCTTTTCTCATTATTCCTAACCCTATTTTACACGCAAACGCTTAATTATGAAAGCGTTGGGGTGAAACAAGGTAGGGTACCAGGTTTGTGGTATTTATAGGACGATTATCCATTTTTTAACGCAGACAGAGATTCAATCCACTTTCATCACCAAAGCAGCTTCCATTTACGGTCAGGATCACTACCTTCTTGATGGTCGAAAATTGCTTGAGCGTGGCGTTGATCTCAGCCGTCACGCGTGCGTCTGCACCGATACCAGGGGATGAGATCGCCCGACAGAAACGCAACGTCGCGGTTCCAGCCTCCGTGACATTCCCCTTTTTATTCAGCGTCAATGTGAAATCTGGTCCGCCAACGGGATAAAGGTTCGCACAGGTCGATGAACCCGTGAACAGACTATTGAGTTCGGAGAAGTAGCCCGCCGCACGCTCTGTCGTTGTTGGCCCTGCGATCAGCAACTGAATGGCAAAGGTCCCCACTCCAACCGTTGGCGAGATCCTATCGACAGGGGCAACAGCATTCAAATTCGTATTCACATCCAGGTATTTAGAGAAGAAAACCTTGATTGGATAGGTTTGCGCAGTCGTGGCATGCATCGTCTGAACACCTGAGCGAACACCTGCACCTGCCAATGTTGCCGAAACTTGATTTGTGTTACAGGCACTCAATAAAAACACGAAGAGGACAAAAGATGAAGCAACTATCAGTTTCGCAAAACGAGGATGACGAGAAGGGCTTACCAGAACATCTTTGTGTTGATTAGCCATACCATTGCTCCTTTGAGGATGAAAGACATACAAACATAACAATTGAGAATATACATATAAACATAGCATAATTATTCCCACTACCTACACTACTTCCTTGTAACAGTATAGCGACTTTTTACAAAAATACAGTGAGCTATCTCACAAAAAAAGCAACCTTGCATTTATCCTATATGCGCATTACAATAAAATGGTTAAAAGAGGGAGATATTTGTATTTTCTTACTACAGGGAGAGAGTAATGACACAACAATTTGCTATAAATCTTCATTCGCCAGATTTCAAAGCTGATCCCTATCCGGTCTTTGCCCGTGTGCGTTCAGACGACCCGGTCCACCTGACGGAATTTCCGGGCAATCGGCAGGGATGGATGATTACACGGTATGAAGAGGCTGAGAAAGTACTGCGTGACCCGCGTTTCATCAAAGATCAACGCCATGTACTCACGCCTGAACAGCTACAACAACTACAACAGCACTATCCCGTTTCGGATGCGCCAAAACAGGAGCAGGCTTTTGCATTCAGCAACAACATGCTGGGGTCTGATCCTCCCGATCATACCCGCTTGCGCTCCCTGGTCAGCCTTTCCTTCACTCCACGCCTGATTGAGCAATGGCGTGAGCGCATTCAAGCGATCACGAATGAATTGCTCGATGCCGTTCAGGAGAAAGGGAAGATGGATATCGTCAACGACCTGGCCTTTCCACTCCCACTCATGGTTATTACCGAGATGCTTGGTATCCCACCTGAGGATAGTGGGAAGTTCCGTGCATGGTCAAATAGCGTGATTGAAGCATCGGGCAATCCTGAAGCATTTCAAAAACGACGCGGCGAGGTAATAGAGTTCCGCGAATATCTGCGTTTCTTGATCAACGAAAAGCGTAAACAGCTCGCGGACGATCTGATGAGCCTGCTGATCCGCAATGAAGAGGACGGCGATAAACTTTCTGAAGGCGAGTTGATCGCAATGGTATTCCTGCTCCTCGTTGCGGGACATGAGACGACCGTTAACCTGATCAGCAACGGTGCCCTGGCCCTGATGACGCACCCGGAGCAGATGCAAGCGCTGCGGGAACATCCAGAATTGCTCAAGTCGGCAATCGAGGAGTTTTTACGCTTTCATGGCCCCTTGATGACCGCTACACAACGTTGGGCCGCCGAAGATGTCGAACTCGCCGGGAAGCTGATTCGCAAGAACGACTATGTTGTGATCATTCTGGCCTCCGCGAATCATGATCCTGCCGCTTTTCATAATCCCGATGATCTTGACATCACACGAAGCAGTAATCCACACCTTGCATTCGGCAAAGGTATCCATTACTGCCTCGGTGCCCCCCTGGCGCGCTTAGAGGGACAGGTCGCCATCGGCACGTTACTCCAACGCATGCCACAATTGCAGTTAGCCGTTGATGCCAAAGAACTCGTGTGGCGACCTGGTGCTCTGATCATGGGATTGCGTTCATTGCCCGTGACATTTTAAAAGGGGATCATCTTTTGACAGGCAGACGCAATAACGTGAACGAGTGGGGCGCAAACACATAGTTAATACTGTTTCCACCGAGATCGAGATGATGCTCTTTTATGCCAACATTGTCCCGCTGCTCAAAGGAATTGACGATATCTGGATGCGCGCCATTGACTTCGTATGCGATCCCACCCTCTATCGTGGCATTATCGGCCAGATGGATGGTGGTCGCATGCGCTCGTTCACGATCACGGTTTACGACCGCAAGCACAACTTCATTGCTTGCTTCATTAAGAGTTGCAGTCACATCAAGCATTTTAAACGGCCCTAGATCGGAGAGGCGGCGCGACCAGGGCGCAGTCTCTGTCGCATTCGGCAGGCTATACATCTCACAATCAACGAATGCGTCCAATGCCGTCCCCTGCACATATTCACCGAACAGGCGCAACGGATGATAAATGGTCTGGAGGAACAGACCTTCCTTATTGGTAAAGATAGGGGCAATGACGTTGACAAGTTGCGCGAGATTGGCGATCTTCACCGTATCACAATGGCGCACAAAGCTATTTAGATACGTTGCGATCGCCAGCGCATCCGCAAGGGTATACTGCTCCTCCAGTGCCGTCTGAGGCTCACGCGCCCGAAACCAGACATTCCATTCATCATACGCAACATGAATAGGATGCTCGATATTCTGACTAAAGCGCACATTATTGATCAAGGCCTGGCAGTTGCTCAGGGCACGTTCCGTCTGATGGGGAGCCATTACATTGCTGTAATAATCATCGCTCCCTGTATAAATATGGACGCTGTGGTAGTTGACATAGGGAGCCAGGCCTTCGAGCACAATACGATCCCACTCGGACCAACCACTCTCTCCACAACTGAACAGTTCGATAGTGGGATCAGTCCATTTCATGACTTTGGCAAACTCAATCGCTTTCTTTACATAATCCCCAGCGTTCAGTTTCCCTATCTGCCAGGGGCCATACATTTCGTTGCCCAAGCCCCAATACTTTACGTTGTATGGCTCCTCATGACCATGCTGGCGGCGTAGGTTCGCCCAATACGTGTTGCTTGTGCCATTACAGTACTCAACCCATGCCTGAGCCTCGTCAATGGTGCCTGTACCCATATTGACACAAATGTACGGCTCCGTTTCGATAGTTCGACAATATGCAATAAATTCATCGGTCCCGAAGCGATTGGATTCCTCGGAAAACCAGGCCAGATCGACTTTGCGCGATCGCTTCTCCAAAGGGCCAACGCCATCAATCCAATGATACCCGCTGACGAAATTGCCTCCAGGCCAGCGCAATATGGGCATACGCAGGGCGCGTACCGACTCCATCACATCTTTCCGAAAACCATGCTCGTCGCTGAGAGGGGACCCTTCCTCATAAATACCACCATAAATACAGCGACCAAGATGCTCGGCAAACCCACTGTAAATTCTGCGATCCACCTGACCAATTGTACGCTCAAGATCTAATTTGATTCTAGCCAACGCACTTATCTCCTTCTCAGCAATGATTGGATTCAAATACGATTATGTAGAACCCAATACTATCACGGTTTTAGAACCCGACACCCGTTAAATAAATGGCACCTCAACATCAAGTGATCAAAAGGTGAACATTTCCTTCAAAGCGTATAGCATGATTTATCATAGTGTCAAGGGTGGTCAACCCCGCCTCCAGCCGCAAATCATTAACACTATTATGCCCAGCAAAAAATAAAAATTGACGAATCTATGCGAATACCACTTGCGAGAAATCGTTTTCTATTGTATAATTCCCTGTGTAACCATTGAGGGTGCTTGAAGGACGACTTCAAAGTGCAGATTTAATCTCAAGCCTGTAGCAAGCCTTCTGGCAAAATTGCAGGAGTCATTGATCAAAAGGTGAATAAAATAGAGATACAATCTTTGCCACAGTTCGCTTCCATATGCGATGACTTTCCTGAGTTGGACGGTCGCGAAGGCACCTTCTCTATCAAGTTACTCACCAATACGTAAACTAGTGTGACGATTTTAGTTCTTTACAACGATAAGACTTGACAAGTAAACGTAATCTTGTATACACTTATCGTAAGAAACCGGCATCCAGTGTGTAAGTACAAATATCTGGAAAATTACACATAGGGAAACGGTCATGATGAACGATGCATGAACCGACCAAAGGAGGTCAGATCATAATGAACCATCTCATTCATATTTACGTCACAGCCCTCTATTCCCTTAAGTCTGGCTGACAACCATCATCTTGCAGATAACCCCACACCACATATCGGCTCAATGAAAAGCCATATGTCTGCAGAATATAATCCCGTTCACAGGCATCACCTATGGGACTTCGCGCCTGTTTTTCGACTACCCTACATAAAACAAGTCGTTATCAGGGACGATAGCATTTTTTATTCATGGTTTGGAAGGCATGGATGTCTTTTGAACCAGATCCCAGATTTTGTGAAGCTATCAGGGACGATAGTATTGTAATTGCCGCTTAAAGAGGTATGGATACTTCTCGAAGCGGGGCTGTCAGGGATGATAGCGCGATGCTGGTTCGAGGGACATGGATGCCTCTCGCACCTGGATACATCAGGGATGATGGCTGGTTTACTTGCTGGTTCGAGAGGTATGGATGCTTCTCGAACCAGAGTGATCAGGGATGATGACTGGTTTACTTGCTGGTTCGAGGAGCAGGGACGTTGCTCGAGCTGGAGCTATCAGGGATGATAGTATTGTAATTATCGATTAGAGGAGATGGATGCTTCTCGAAGCGAGCCATCAGGGATGATGGTGTTACACTGGTTCGTGAGACATGGATGCCTCTCGCACTAGAATATCAGGGATGATTGCGTTTTTCTTACTAGTTGGAGGAGCATGGATGTTACTTTAACTGGGGTTATCACGGATGATAGCTGTCTACTTGCTGGTTCAAGAGTGTGGGATAGCTTTTGCGCCAGTTTTGTTACAAACGCAAATAACAGGAACATTATTGCCTCGTCACCTGACGAAACTGCTCGTACGCTTTTTCCCATGCATCCACATTCTCTGGCTCATACGTCTTGATAGGAAATGAGTTGCGCACAATGCGGCGACCATGTTGCACACTCTCTATTTCACCAAGCGCGATATATTGCACCAGTACATTTCCAATCGCTGTTCCTTCCTGTGGACCTGCCCACACCACGCGCCCTAATGCATTCGCCGTACACTGACAGAGCGCGACATTTTGCGCTCCACCACCAACGATATGCAAACCAGCAAAGCGCTTCTGTACCAACCCCTCGATACGCTCCAGCACCAGACGATGCTGCAACGCCAGGCTATCAATGATGCAGCGCAATACATCACCCGCATTATCAGGCACACATTGTTCTGTCTGGCGACAATACTGCTGGATCTGGCGCGGCATATGTGAAGGATTGACAAACATTGGATCATCGGGATTGATGAAGCACTGTAAAGGTTGAGCCGTTGCAATATGCGCACGCTCATCAGCATAGGAGATCTGTTTGCCCTCGTTGCTCCACACGCGGCGGCATTCCTGTAGCAACCAGAGGCCCGTGATGTTCTTCAACAGGCGCGTTGTGCCATTAATACCACCTTCATTGGTGATATTCAACGCCAACGCTTGCTCATTTATCACAGGTTGCGGCGTTTCTGTTCCTATCAATGACCACGTACCACAACTGAGATATGCAAAGTCGGTGCTTTCAGCAGGCACAGCGATGACCGCCGAAGCAGTATCATGCTCGGCAACGGCAATCACGGGTATACTGGCAATCCCCACCTCTTCACAGACCGCAGGGAGCACCATCCCGGCACGTGTACCCGGCTCCTGTGGCTCAAGGAAGATATTAGCAGGCAGGCCGAGTTGGGCGAGAAGATCTTTATCCCAGGTACGACTATACGGATTACATAACTGAGAAGTTGAAGCAATCGTCCACTCGCTATGGCGTTCAGCGGTCAGGAAGTACCGCAGCAGTTCGGGAATAAAGAGCAATGTTTCAGCCTGATCGAGCAAGGGCGATCCAGCCTTTTTCAAGGCATACAACTGGTAGAGCGTGTTGATCGCCATAAACTGGATACCCGTACGCGCGAACAATTCACCACGCGCAATCGTCTGATCAACCTCCTCTAGCATTCCCGCTGTCTGTCCATCGCGATAATGATAAGGATTCGCAAGCAGTTCTCCAGAGCGTCCAAGCAGGCCAAAGTCAACGCCCCAGGCATCGATACCCAGGCTGGCTATCTGCTGGTGCCCTTGCAGGCGCGTCTGTATCAGAGCCTGTTTCATCTCATGGAGCAGACGCAGGATGTCCCAATGCAAATGGTTATGGACACGCACGGGATCGTTGGGGAAACGGTGCGTGTCTATCACAGTCAGCCTGCCACCTTGCTCTTGCGTCAATTGCCCAAGGACCGCGCGTCCGCTGCTTGCTCCCAGATCGAAGGCAAGCACATTTACCAACTGGCACCACCTTTGCCCCGCGCCAGGATCTTCTTGCCATAATCGCTGGCAAGATAGGAACCCATCGGGTCAACGGGCACGCGCATCTCCTCGCGGACGACCTGTAGTAGCGGCGTCACATCGAACTCGAACGCCTTGCGCACCGCATCTTCTGCCCCCAACACATCCTGCGCCTCCTGTGCTTTAGCAACCTCAGCGAGATTGATCAGCAAGCCCTTTGCATATTGCGTCTGCACATTCAGAACGGAACGGATCATCGCGGGTATCTTCGGCTCGATTGCGTGGCTCTGATCGATCATGTACGCGATATTCTCAGCGGTACGCCGCACTCCGGCATCATCCTCTGCATGAGCATCGAGGATCTGGTAGAATATGAGGAACAGTTCATAGGGATTAATCGCGCCCACGATCAGATCATCGTCGGCATACTTGCGACTATTGAAATGGAAGCCACCCAGTTTCTGCTCGTCCAGGAGATAAGCAACAATCTGCTCAACGTTGGTTCCCTGTGCATGATGTCCCGTATCCACCAGCACCTCCGCCTGTGGCCCCAGTTTAAGTGCCATATTGTAAGCCATGCCCCAATCGCCCAGATCGGTATGGTAGAACGCTGGCTCAAAAAACTTGTACTCAATCAACATACGCATACCTGGATCAAGCGCGGAATAGACTTCGGAGAACGATTCTAGCAGCCAGTGTTTGCGCTTACGAATGCTGGCCTGGCCGGGATAGTTCGTGCCATCGGCCAACCAGAGGCTCAGGATAGAAGAGCCAAGTGTACGCGCAATCTCTACACATTCGAGCATATGGGCAACGGCCTTGCGGCGAATGGCGGGATCGCTATTGCAAGCACTCCCAAAAATATACTCATCTTCCTGGAAAAGATTGGGGTTGATGGCACCGATTGAGAGTCCTAACGATGCCGCATGGCGCGATAATTGCCCGTAATCCTCAACTTTATCCCACGGAATATGCAAGGCAACCGATGGACATATGCCGGTTGCCTTATGCACCTGCGCAGCATCCTCCAGTTTCTCGAAGGGATTGCGCGGAACGCCCGTCTGTTTGAAAACTTTGAAGCGCGTGCCAGAGTCGCCATACCCCCAGGATGGTGTCTCGACCTTGAGAGCTTTGAGATTGGCCTTGACCTGTTCAATGTCAATGCCACGGTCGGTCTGCTGCTGTACAAAAGAGTGTATGCTGAGT
>JACDAE010000555.1 GCA_013695595.1 Ktedonobacteraceae bacterium
CTCCAGATCAGTGCGATAGCCTTCACACCATGCCTGATAGTCTCTTACCGCCGCAGCCAGACCGTCCGACCAACCAAGTACTTTCTTTGCTTCCTTAATAGGCTCAGGAATATTACGCTGTCGCTTCATCCTGATCCTGAGGGTTTCTCCCTCGATTGCCAATTTCTCCAGTGCCTGGAAAAGGTGAGTACCAACAACATCTATCTGTTCGAGAGCCTGTATCACTACGGCAATTGTTTCACACAGAGAATGTTCAGCCTCTCCTGTGTCCTGGTCATGCGAAAATGAGGGCTTTTCCGCTTCCATCTTTCTCTTTTCTTTCCTTCATTTAATGTTTGAAACTACGAGCATACATAAAGAGGTTGATAACCTCTTTGCTTTTTTACACGTCATTCCGATGCGTAGAGCAAAATATATAATACAACAATAACCAATTTATGAGTTCTGGATAGCCACTATTGGGGGAAGGGTTTCGTCCAGAATCTGAACACAATTTGATCGTACACCAGGATACGCTTCTCGAATATGCACTATTAATAGCCAGATATGGTCATAGTACATAATGACTACAACATGCCCCTCATTCACGACAATAACGTCTTAAAGAGCGTATGAGGAAAATGTGCAAATATAACTATGCCCATTTCTTTTACTTGAATACCAATCTTTTCTTAAAAATCAGGAGAAACTTATGAAAATGGACGTTCGTTGGCGCGGCTGGATCGTGCTAGCATCCTTACTTGTCACATTGGTAATACTATCCACAACACAACTCTTCAATGGCACACATCAATCCACTGCACATGCAGCTAGTAAGCCAAGTATCTCTGCACCAGCAACCATCCGAGCATTCCACCCGTTTAAAATTTCAGGGAAAGGCTTTACCCCCGGTTATGGGGTTACCGTATATGCTACAAATGGTCCTATTGGCACATTTCAAAGTGGGAGTAATGGCAGCTTTACAGGGACCGCGACTGTCAGTGATCCTATTACTCAAGGAATACATCAGCTTTCAGCTATCGACGGTAATAATCTTACAGCTACCGCAAACTATACTTATTTACCCGGTGTGATTCTATACGACAACAATCTTGCGGTCTTGAAAAAAGGAGGGCCAGGAACTTTTATGTATCTGGTAGGGGCAGGCTTTACAGCAAACGAGTCTCTCAATGTCTACTGGGGCAAAAGCTCGACTCCGATCACACAGGCCACTACTGATTCCAATGGCATGTTGACAATGTTCAGCGTGCGCTTCAACGCTCCAACCAATATAGCAGCAGGCAAGTATCCAATCACCGTCCAACGTACACAGCAAGAACCAGAAGCCGTCTCTACTAACTTCACTATCCTTCCTCCTAAGCTCATTTCCAGTGGTGGTATCTTAGCAGGCCAGGCAATCAACGTGAAACTATCCGGCTTCCAGGCAAACGAACAGGTAGCGATCAGTTGGAATGTGAATGGCACACAGACCATTGCTACTATCCCCATTGACAGTAACGGTGCTGCAACAACCTCTTTTACACCTCCCTCAGCACCTAAGGGTCCGCATAGCCTGAAGGCTATAGGAATTACCAGTGGCTTGCAAGCGACTAGCGTTACCAATGTTGGTCCTGGCATTTCACTTGATCCCAACACTGTTAATGTTACCGGAACAACAATGGTCAACGGCGGCGGCTACAAACCCGGCGAAACAGTGCATGTCTATCTCCAGAATACCAGTAATGGCGTGATCACCACTACGGTGAATGCTCAGGGTGGCTTCAGCGTTCCTCTCACTGCTCCCGCAACCTATCAAGTAAGTATCACTTATTATGTATATGCAGTGAGCAGCAATGGGGCGGACAACGCGAAAGCCCAGCTTTTCTTCCAGCCACCTTCTATTGAGTCCAATAGAGAGGATGTTTATGGGGGATCATTGACTATTACAGGACAGGGCTTTGCCAATGCGGAAACAGTTACCCTTTCCTGGCAATCAATCACAGATACGAATGCAACACAGTTAAGTACGATCACTGCAGCTCCAGATGGCACGTTCTCATTCACAACCACCATACCAGATGCACCTTATACTACCCCAGGACCATTCTCATTCAATGCAACCATCACTGCTCAGGGAAGCCTCACGCAAACCCAGGCAACCGCACCCTTTTTCGTTTTGCATAATATCATAGCGACTCCCGGTACTGGAACTATTGGCTCAACGATAGCTCTGGCTGGTGGTGGCTTTGGGAGCGCAGAACAAGTGGATATATCGTTACAAGGGATTCCTTTGACAACAGTGGCAACAGATGCAAATGGATCGTTCAATACAACGTTTGTCGTTCCACCACACGCTCTACCTGGCTACCGCACGAGTAATCTCGATGCTGTGGGTAATACAAGTCATCTGGCAAATGATATATTCTTCGGCGTCCTTAGAGCAATTACGATTACGCCTCAACAGGGTCCATCAGGATCCAGTATTACGGTTTCTGGTACAGGCTTCGTTCCTGGGGAGCAAATTACGATAGAATGGGTTGATCCTTCCATAAATAGAGGGACAGTGCTTACGACATTCATTCTTCCATCATTTACATTCACGACGACAGTCACGGCTCCTGCTAATCTCACCAGTGGGGCAACATACTACGTCGAAGCCACGGGGACATATAATACTGGAGACATAATTAAAGCGGCATTCGTCGCACAATAAATGGTATGGTCGTACAGATGAACTCCCTAAAATAGTCCATCCGTACGCCATAACTCCTACACCCACTCGCTCCACGCCATCCTCAACCTCCTCCTCGTCAAACTTAATCCAGTTGCAATAGCCAGTAATGTCCCGCCTAGAACTGCTAGTGCCAGCGAGGTGGGAATGCCTAATGAGGGCAGGAAGAGGGCATGCATCGCTCCCACTATGGTCAGGGCGGCACCGCTGAGCACAAAGATGCGGATGCGCGTGACGATCCCCAATAGCAAGAGACCAAGCGCCTCGCCAGCCAGGATGAGCGTTGGGGCGAGATTACCTTCGCTAAAACTGATCCACAAGATGGGCAACAGCAGCAACAAAGCTCCCACGATTGAGCAGATCTTCCCCCACATCTGGCGATTGGGCAGCATCTGAGCGCGTGCTAAGAAGGGGGCGATGACGACCAGGTAGACCGCTGGCGCAACCGTGAGCACGTCGGCCTGGTTTAAACCGAACGCGGAGAACTCCCAGGAGATGACGAGCGAACATAATAAACCCGCGCAATAGTTGCACAGACGGCGCACGGCTTTATCGGCATCTAAAAAGCCGACACAGAAGATGAGCATCGCCAGGATTAAGAGCGCTCCAACTCCAATCGGGACCAGCAATCCTCCCGATGCAGTGAGTCCTCCATTGGCGATTATTATCAAGATGATGAGCACCTGCCCACCGATACTCAGCCCCTGATAGAGACGCTTTGGGGCAAACATAGACGTTTCGGGCTTTACTACATACCATAGGAACTGGGCGGCAAAGACGAATACACAGAGCAAGGTACAGGCAACCATCTGCTGCCATAACGGCCAATGGATGAATGCAATCGTCCATACGGTGAGCGCAACCGGAATGAGCAACATCTCTGGCGCTCGTTCGAGTATCGTTAGCAGGAGGGCGAACCCAATCAGGAACATGAGTGCGTACAACAGCAGGTCAGAGGGTAGCAATGCCTCAACAGAATGACTCCAGGTGAGCAGCCTCACGAGGGCCACAAATGCGACCAGATACCATGACCATCTCCAGCTCAATCTTACACGCGGGAGAGTCCGTACGGCTTCACTGGCTGCTGATTGCAGACGCCGCTCGATCAGTCCGGTCAGGTAGCTCACAATTCCCGCCACGAACACAATTCCAGTGAGGTAATAGAGCACGCCTGTTCCTTGAGCACTACAAGTAGGCACTATGGTCTGGCCTGTTCCCAGACACGCTGCCGCCTGGGGTAAAAGCAGGATACCCCATATGGCAAAGGCTGGCACCAGCACCAGCCAACCAGCTTTCCGTTCAAAGAGCAACACCCCGTAGGCCACTACCGCATAGACTAACAGGGCCGTGGGGATTGCTGCGAAGAAGGGCCTGTCGACACCCCCCAGCATTCCATACACGCCCGTTAATACAGCAGACGCACAGGCAGTCGCATACAATGGCGCGGCGTACCTCCGTAGAGTGTTCACGGATAACTTCGGCACGCTGAAACGCAGACATCCAATGCCTACTCCAAGCGCCGCACAGGCCAATGCAACGATGGATGACCGATACAGGTCTCCACTCTGACCGGCATAGAAGACCGACCAGGTGGCAAAGATGGGCACCACCCACAAACCTCCTGGCGCTCGCTCGATTACTCCGATGAGATAGACGAGTACCGCGAAGAGCAACAATGCCCACACACCTGCCTGCCCCTGGTCATGACCCGCGAACCCCAGCGTTATTGCAGTCAATAATGTCACGCCATATAAAGAAATGGCCCACCCTTTTCCCGCCAGTAAGCTGATCCCAAGCGACAATAACGCGAGCACGGGCGCTAACCACGCCAGCACCCAGAAGGGATTGCCCGGCACCAACAAGGCTGCGACGACAAATCCCACCATCAGCAACGTCCACCACTTGACACGTGCCAGTGCCGCCGCAATATACCAGCATACCGCGATACCCGCCAGCTCAAGGCTAACCGCAAAGCGTATATGCAGCCAGCTCTCGACTGTCGTTACCACCTGAGTATTCATCAATGCAATTTCATGCCAACCAAACATAACTCCATAGATGACGCCGACCAGCAATAACGGCCATTCCCACAGCGTATTTTTATGTGCGGATAAGGCATTCCACCTGTGAGTGATCAGGCGCTGAATACCAGCCGCCGCCAATGGCAACACGATGCTGGCGACGAGCAGGATCTGTGGACGATCCAGCAGAACAGGTATAATCAACACAGCGAGGATGACGGGTACAATAAATGCAGTGGCACGACGTTGGTACAGTAAGATTACATACAACAGAACGGCGATACCAAGCCACAGGGTCAGGGTATGCCCGGCTCCTAGATTAAAGCTGAACAGCAGCGTCAACCCGATCTCTATGAGTGCCAATACATCTAGCGCGTTGGCCCACATTGCTCCGATAAAACGCCGCGTGACGACGGCTGCTGCCACCATGGCCAGCGCTAATCCAAGCAGCCACCAGACAGGTTGGGCATAGAGCAAGAGGATGAACAGGCCCATACGCCGAATTCAGCAGGAAACTACTGAGCAGAAGCAGCCAGCGCCAGCGTTTGGATGCCGCATCAGGGACTTTCTGTACTCCTGTATGCTTGAGGGCTACACTTATCGTCAACATAAGTCCTACGATAATGGCGGCAAGCCCCACGAGAAGATCCCAGGTGAGCGGTAATCCCTGCGCTCCCTGCACTCTCTGATATCCTTGAAGGTATGCTTTCTCTAGCAGGAGGATCGGAAGATTGAGCACTACGATAAATGGGACCAGGGCCACGAGCAGCAGGGCCAACCGTTCCAGGTGGACTTCTATTGCTTTGAAAGTCTGCATCAAGCGCGGGGCCAGACGCGTGACTCCATGATAGAGCAGGGCTACACCCGTCAGCACCAGGACATAGCCAGTCTGCTGGAAGGATAGCGCATACGCAAAGGCCAGGGCACACTGCAGGAACAGATACGGGATTGGTCGTGCCGTGCGGGTCGTGCGCCAGGCAAAGAGGCAGTTCCAACAGAGTAAGAGGACTGCCATATAGGCGAGCGCGAACCGGGCCTCGGTCAATCCTCGCCCATACAGAAACAAGAGCGTGTACACAAAGACCACCGGAATGCTGACCACACACACAGCAACACTCATCCACATAAATGCCAGCAACGGCTCTCGCAGGATCGTCCAGGGCGCGACGAAAGGTTTCACATCACCCGGACGGCGCGGCATGGAAAAGATGGCTGGGAGCGCAGGCAACATCAGCACACACGGCCACCACCAGTACCCCAGGTGGAAGGCCGCTGCAATCGCCAACGTGGCTACCATCAGGGCAATCACTCCCAGATAGCCAAATGGGCTGAACTTCTGATAGACTGCAAGCGCTCCATAGGCCAGGGCAGCGTAGATGGCCGCAATCGCCACCAGCGCAGGCGTAGAAAACTGTATCACATTGCCCGATACCAGTCTGTACGCGGAGAAACCAACCAGCGGGACCAATAAAGCAAAGATGGTTGTGTAGATGGCCGCGACGGTGCGGAAACTGCGGAAGCGATACGAGAGTATACTGACTCCACCGAAGACCGCATGGACAACGAACAATACCAGGAATGAGAGCATGAGGTTGGATGTCGTGGCGATAAAGCTTAAAGAGCCGATCAGTATCAGAAACGCTCCCAGTGAGGCGACGATGGTGATGGTCTGCTCTTCCAGGAACGATCCGAGCGAGAATGAGCGTGTGGGCGTCGGCGGCCCCTGAACCGGGTCTGGCTTCTCTGGATAGATAGCTTGCTTTGATGGCTCGTCAGCAGATACGGCGGCAGCCATGCTATCTGGCGAGCTTGAGGGTTGTGCAGTGGATGGCGCTTCAAATGGGAGCGGTATCTGTATGCTCCGTTCCGCATGCCGCGCCCCTTGCAGGTACTTGAGGCGGTGGTGATACCGTTCGATAAGCTGCACAACGGTATTTGTTGCACCACCATAGGTAGCCACGCGCTTCAACTTCTGCATCTCTGCGGTCAAGAACTGCTCTTCCTTCGCCACATTGACCGGATAGCCACAGCGCGGGCAATCATCCTGTGTCATATGGGCAACAGGCAGCCCACAGCAATTACAATAGGGTAGGAATGTCGGTGTCATGCTATACCCCTTTAGAGCAA
The DNA here is from genome assembly GCA_013695595.1 of Ktedonobacteraceae bacterium. Lineage (GTDB taxonomy): Bacteria > Chloroflexota > Ktedonobacteria > Ktedonobacterales > Ktedonobacteraceae > JACDAE01. Next base: position 6,859 of record JACDAE010000555.1, read on the forward strand.
AACTATACATAATTATTTAAGAATGATTTCTTTGCGAAATGTCAGATTCATAAGGGTCTGTTGGTAGTGTAGCTGAAGATATGGTGGTCAAACAGTGACATATGTCACATATCCCCTTGCCCAAACCCACGCAGGGAAGTATTATGCTACCATACTGTTTTCTGAAAAAGAGGTGCCCACATTGAGAACAATTACGATCGAAGAACATTTTCTATCCACAGATATCAGGCAGATCATGCGGAGAAATTCTCCACAGGCTGCCTCGGCCAGGCTCAACGAGCAGCTCGCCGACCTTGGCCCTCTGCGCTTGCAGGATATGGATGCGGCTGGCATCGACTTCCAGGTCATCTCTCATGGGGTTGCAGCCAACACATCGCTCCCCCATGACGAGATCGTACACCTGATGCAGGCCGCCAATGATCAGCTAGCAACCGCTATTATGGCTCATCCCGACCGTTTCGCAGGCTTTGCGGCTCTGCCCATGACCAATCCACAGGCTGCAGTCGCGGAACTGAAACGGGCGGTGCAGTCGCTTGGTTTTAAAGGGGCCATGATCAATGGGACGA
>JACDAE010000566.1 GCA_013695595.1 Ktedonobacteraceae bacterium
AGCGCTCCAGACCATCCGGGACAGCGATAAGCACCGATACGCCACGCAGCTCGCCTCGCTCAGTCAGCAGTTCGCGCACAACACCCTCGATCATCGCTCGTGGCACCTGATTGATTGCCGCTGAACCGACTTCGAGGCCAAGTCCAGGCTTGGTCACTCTTCCAACACCGACACCACCATCGATCTGAATATCCGGAGTTGCCAGCCAGGAGACGGTAGAACAGAGTTCAGCACCATGCGTTACATCGGGATCATCGCCTGCATCCTTAATGACACTGGCGGTGACGCTGCCATCTGTATGCAGTGTACAGGAATGAATGGCAAAGGTTGCTTTGACTCCTACAGGCAAGGCAATCGTGACGCTATCTGGTGCATGTCCATCGAGCAAGGCAAGCAGGGCAGCTCGTGTCGCAGCGGTTGCGCATGCTCCTGTGGTATAGCCAGTACGCATCCCACGTTTTTTCCCAGAACCAGGGGATGTCGGTGTTTCCTGGGCAGAAAGGTTGTGGTTCTGGTGGTCATCCATGATCGTTCACCCACTGCATGAAGGCTGGATCGGTCGCCTGTTGCATACCCTGTAAGGCAAGGGAGAAAAGAGCATTGAGCGTAGCAGCCGCAACGGGGCTTCCACCACGTGTCCCCTCAACGATAATCGCGGGATAGGCTCGCTCCCAGAGCGCGGTTTTGGATTCTGTGGTGGCAATAAAGCCCACTGGCATTCCAATAATAAGCGCGGGAGGCTCACATCGGCCCTCGTCCAGGGCGTCGAGCAGGGCAAGCAAGGCTGTGGGCGCATTGCCAATCACCACGATTGTGCCACCCAGGAGGGGTAACGCCTTGATTATGGCGGCAGCCGAACGCGTTATCTGCGCTGCTTGTGCCATATCCTCCAGACCTTCCTGTGCAATAAGCACATCGATTGAACAACCAAGCGCATCACACCAGCGTCTATTACATCCTGCTGCGACCATGTGTACGTCGGTAAAGATGGCGGTGTGCCGCTGTAATGCCTGGATACCATGCTCAATTGCCAGAGGTTTGAAATGCAGGTAGGGGGCCAGTTGGGGATCACCTGTTGCGTGGATAATACGTCGCAGCACATGACGCTCCTCCGGCGACCAGTTGCCAGCAGGCAGCAATGCATCTACGGTCGCAAAGCTGCGGCGATAGATTTCGTCTGGCGGTAAGGCAAAGCGCTGCATGAGCGTCATGGCGAGAGTATCCCTTTCGTGTTTCTCTTCAAACAAGTAGAGGGAACCGTTCTGCTCGTTATCTGGGGCGAGATAAGGATGTGTTAGAGGCAGGCAAATGAGGTGCGCAGTAGGGCTGGCATCATTCAGCACTCTCTCCTTATTCCGCGAAGGATTGCGAGCAAACTCATCAGGCAGGTCTCCTGGCTTCTGGCTCAAACGCGTCTCATCTCGCCTTCCCATCCCAGGGATGGTGGCTTTTCCTTGTCTAGAAGGTAATGAGATGCTTACCAGTTACAGTAGCGCGACTGCGTCGGATTTGCACCGACTTCCCTATTCTGCCATGACATTTCGTCACAGCCACCTGATGAAAACACTAAGTATCGTTCCGTTTCTCAGTATATTCATAGGATTTCTGTATTGTCAAACGACGAAAGACCAGTGTTTGCATTCAATCAGAAAAATAGCATATACTTCTGAATGTTTCTCTGTTAAGAACAAAAAAATCACTTGAACAATTGAATACAGGCAAAGGATACGTCTCTCCACCCATTCAAAACAAGGGAAAGACGCTCAAATAGGGTAAGATCGGTGCAAATCCGACGCAGTCGCGCTACTGTAAACCTGTCATTAGAGAAAAGACAGGCAAGCCAGAAAACCAGTCTTTGCTTTCTTTTGCGCACCTTTTCGCTGGAAAGAGGTGGTGCAACGGCAGTATTTCTCGCCTTACCAGGTCAGTCATTACTTCCTGAGTCCCTCTTCTTGCTCACCCTGTTGCGCTCTAGCAGCAGGGCTTTTTTGTGGTCAGTAGACACGTTTCACTTGGGAAAGGAGGGTCTTCAGGAAACAATGGAAACTTCACTGGTATTGCTCTTCGCGACAAGCTGGCTCCTGGGCTTTCGGCATGGCATTGATTGGGATCATATTGCTGCGGTAACCGACATTGTGAGTGGTCAACAACGCCCCTGGCGTGCTGTACGCTATGGTGCCATGTATGCACTGGGACATAGCGTTGTCATCTTTGCTTTCGGGCTGCTTGCAATTGCTCTCGGCCTCACACTTCCACCCTGGATCGATACCATCATGGAACATGTTGTTGGTTTTACGCTGCTCTTACTTGGTATCTGGGTACTGGGAACCGTAATACGCGAAGGCAGGACCTTCCGACTACGTAGTCGCTGGATGCTTTTTATTGAAGTTTTCAAGCGTGGAGTTGCGTGGGCACGCCATGATGAACAACAGCACAGCAATCACTTGCATGAACATCTCTCTTATGGGAGTTGGAGCTGTTTTGTGCTTGGTTTACTGCATGGCGCAGGCGCTGAAACCCCGACACAGGTCATTCTCTTCGCAACTGCCGCCGGGGTAGGCGGGGCCAGGGTCGGAAGCGTTGTCTTGCTTTTATTTGTCCTGGGTCTCCTTCTGTGCAATAGCCTGATGAGTTTGCTCATTTCGGTTGGTTTCCGCAATGCGCGTCATCATGTACGCTTCTCGATCGCACTTGGAGTAGTTACAGGGGTATTTAGTAGTATTGTCGGAGTGCTCTTCCTGTTGGGACAGAGTGCACTCCTGCCAGCCATTTTAGGGGGATAATCCATTCGATGCCTGATACGCAAAATACCTGTCACGCTGGAAAAGTGTATCTTGTCGGGGCTGGCCCTGGTGATCCCGGTCTGATTACGGTCAAAGGGCTGGCTGCCCTGCGTCACGCAGACGTGATTATCTATGATTATCTGGCTAATCCCGCACTCTTAGAGGAGGCAAAGGATGGCGCACAAAAGATTTATGCAGGGAAATCTGCGGGCGCTCATACATTCAGCCAGACAGAGATTAACCAGCTCCTGATTAAGCATGCACGTGAAGGGAAGATCGTTGTACGATTGAAGGGGGGCGATCCCTTTGTCTTTGGACGTGGTGGTGAGGAAGCGGAAGCGCTGGTAGAGCACGGCATTCACTGGGAAGTCATTCCCGGAGTCACATCCGCCATTGCAGTGCCCGCATATGCCGGGATTCCGGTCACACATCGCGACTATTCCTCAACGTTTACGGTTGTTACAGGCAGCGAAGGGGCTAGAGGTAACGAAACGGATTTAGACTGGGAAGCACTTGTACGCCTGAATGGCACGTTGATCTTCCTGATGGGGGTAAGCAAACTTCCGTTGATCATACAACAACTCCTGTATCATGGTTGTAGTACATCTCTGCCCGTGGCAGTCATTCGCTGGGGAAGCATGCCCGACCAACAGGCGATATCAGGCACCATAAGCACGATTGTTGAACTGGTAGAACAGGCCCAATTGAAGCCACCTGCGGTCATCGTTGTAGGCAAAGTCGTGCAACTGACCTATCAATTGCAATGGTTTGACCCGGCCATACTGGCGAAGGGTTGAATGTCCCTACCACGCATCCTTGAGATCAAGAAAGGACAAATTTATGACAGAAGATACAAACATCCCCACATCGCCCTCTGAGGGTGAGATCGACGAATTGAGCGAAGAAGCTCGTGCACAGAAACGCCAGGAACAGGCAGCGGCCCGCACGCGCGTCAAAGCTGGCCGCAAAGGACTGGTCATTGTCAACACGGGCAACGGCAAAGGCAAAACGACCGCCGCACTGGGCCTGCTCATGCGAAGCTGGGGACAGAACTTGCGCGTGGTCATGCTGCAATTTATGAAGGCAACGACGGGAAAATGGGGCGAGATTCGCGCCGCTCAACAGATGGGCGTCGAAATTATACCCGGCGGCAAGGGCTTTACCTGGATGAGTAAGAATATCCAGGAGGACTGTGAGGCCGCTCAAGCCTGCTGGCAAGCCTGCAAAGAGAAAATCGCCAGCGACCAGTACGATGTCATTATTCTGGACGAACTTACCTACACCTTCAAATACGGGTGGATCGATATCGAAGAGGTCCTTACCACACTGCGCCAGCGCAATCCCGCGCTCCATATCGTCATCACCGGACGCAATGCGCCACAAGAATTGATCGAGTATGCAGATCTCGTTACGGAAATGCGCGAAATCAAGCACCCCTATAAGCTGCAAGGGATACGCGCGCAGAAGGGAATCGAATTTTAATGCCACGCAATCTGGTACTGCGTCCCGATGGGAAGCTTGTCAATGTCGCTCGCAAACAGGGTCAATTGTTTATCTGCGCCACTGGCTGCTGCTGTGGACACACCGAGCGCAAGTTTGCCGCTGTACCGACCGACCTGTACCACAATGAGTGGGAACGCCGCAAACTCCGCAACAAAGTCCATCTGACCATGGGTGGCTGCCTGGGGCCGTGTCCGTTGGCAAATGTCGTCTTGCTGCTCTTCGACACCCACCACATCTGGTTCCACTCCATCAACAGTGAAAGCCAGGTCTTCGCCATCTATGACTACATTGAGCAGATGCTCGCCGCAAACGCCTATCTCCCTCCATCGACCGATCTGGCAGTCTATACCTTCACGTCATTTGTCTGGGATGGACATCCATCTGGGGAGGAGAAAGCGCCACGTCCAACACGTCCTATTCCCTCCAGCCAGGGAAATACGCAAAATACCCATCCAGCAGTACTCTTCCTCTCGCATGCCGATACCGACCTGCTTGCACTACGCGCCGCTACAGCGCATCTGCCGCCTGATTTCCCAGAGGTACGGACCGCGAATCCTGCCTCCTTGCAAAACGAGGGCGATGTCGATGCCTTTCTAGAATTTATGCTGCCGCAGGTCGAAATGGTCATTGTCCGCTTGCTCGGAGGCCGAGCAAGCTTTGCCTATGGCATGGATCGGCTCACGGCCTGGGCACAGCAAGAAGACAAATGGCTGGTGTGCTTACCCGGCACCGACACGCTCGATCCAGAGCTAATGGCTTCTTCAACGGTCGGAGTGCCCGTCGCACACGAAGTCCTGGCCTATCTCCAATCAGGCGGCGTACAAAACTACGAGCACTGTTTACGCTTCCTGAGTGATCATCTCCTGACAACTGGCTTCGGCTTCGATCCGCCAGTTCCGCAGCCACGTCACGGCGTGTACTATCCAGATGCGCCGGGTATCAGCGTGAGAGAACTCCGTGCCCGGCATACAAGCAGCAAGCCAACGCTTGGCATTTTATTTTACCGTGCTCATTATCTCTCAGGGAACACGGAGTTTGTGGATACCTTAATCCATGCCATCGAGGCTCAGGGAGCGAACGCCTTCCCTGTTTTTGCTCACTCCCTCAAAGAAGTTGATGAGAATACCGACTACTCATCTCCCCTACCCACAGCTCTCGCCTATTTCGTAGACAAGCAGGGGCAACCAGCCGTCGATGTGATTATCACAACAATGAGTTTTGCACTCTTTCAGTCGCCTCACCGGGATCAATCGGAAAATGCTGATACATCTGAGGCGAATGGTAATATGTGGGAGACAGCGGGCCTGACCACGCTCAATGTTCCAATCCTCCAGGCGATTACCACTGGGAGCAGTCGGGGCCAATGGGAGCGCTCGGCCCGTGGCCTTACGCCTCTCGATACGGCAATGAATATCGCGCTACCAGAGTTCGATGGGCGTATTATTACTGTGCCACTCTCATTTAAGGAAACCATAGAGGAACCTGTAGCCAGACAAACAGCGCAATCAGCATCGACGCCCCAAACGATGTCCAATCACATCGTACGCTATCGAGCCGATCAAGAACGCACAACACGTATCGTCGGAATAGCGCTCCGCCTTGCTCGTTTACGACGCAAACCAAACGCAGAGAAGCGCATTGCCGTGATCCTGACCAACTCACCAGCCAAAGCTGCACGGATTGGCAATGCAGTCGGTCTGGATGCTCCCGCTTCTCTGATGCATTTGCTCGCGGCACTGCACGAAGCTGGTTATTCTATCGCCGACGTTCCCGCAAGTGGCGATGCACTCATCCATGAGCTTATTGATCGCTGCTCGTATGATACGGAACTGCTGACGGAGACACAGCTCGCGCAAGCTGGTGCCAGCATCGCAGAGACACGCTATGCAGAGTGGTTTGCGGACCTGCCATTGCACAATCAGGAGGAGATGCAGAACTGCTGGGGGAGACCACCGGGAGAGGCATATGTACATAACAATGCAATTGCGCTGGCCGGACTCCCTCTGGGGAACATCTTTGTGGCACTGCAACCGCCCCGTGGCTATGGGATGGACCCGAATGCGATCTACCATGTTCCCGACCTGCCACCGACGCACAACTATTATGCATTGTACCACTGGCTGCGCGATGTGCAGGGATGGAATGCCGACGCGATCATCCACCTGGGCAAACATGGCACGCTCGAATGGTTGCCCGGCAAGAGCGTTGGTCTCTCAGAAACCTGCTATCCAGACGTGTTGCTCGATGACATGCCACTGATTTATCCCTTTATTATCAATAATCCTGGCGAGGGCGCTCAGGCCAAACGGCGCACCCATGCCGTTATTGTCGATCATCTCGTGCCTCCTATGACCAGTGCGGGTGCATACGGGGCCATGGCCGAACTTGCTCAGATGGTCGATGAGTATTATCAGGTTGAAGCACTTGATCCTGGCAAACTGCCGGCATTGCAGATCCAGATCTGGCAGAAAATCATTGAGGCCAATCTCGACACAGATCTGAAGGCCATGGTACGCCAGGATCATGGGGACCACACGCACGAATGGGACGAAGAGTTGACGGAGGATGGCACCCCTGCGACCCTCAGTGAGATGCGAGGCAAGGACTTCGCCCATCTCCTTGAAGATATCGACGGCTATCTGTGCGAATTAACCGGGGCACAAATTCGCAGTGGTCTGCACACCCTGGGACAACTACCGCAAGGAGTGCAACTGACCGATGTTCTCTTTAGCCTCTGTCGCCTGCCAAATCTGGGCGTAGCGAGTCTGCGTGAAGCTGTTGCCAATACCTGTGGTCTTCCACTTGCATCGCTCCTCGATGCGCCTGGTCGTCGCCTCACGCCTGAAGAACAGCAACACCTCGCGATGCTCATCATCCCTGGTGAAGACGAGAACAGCAGGCCAGAAAAGATAGTATCTACAAGCGCCTCAGATGCCATAGAGCTGCTTGAAACGTGTTGTCACCGCCTGCTTGCACTTCTACAGGAGCAACATTTCAGGACCAGCGCGATCGAACAGGTCATCGCCACATGTTTGCGCCCTTCTTCAAGAGACCTCTCTGAGATACGCGCTGTATTAACCTTTGTCTGTACCGAGATTCTGCCACGCTTAATGCAGACAGGAGATGAGATACGGCATGTCTTGAAAGCATTAGATGGCGAGTATGTGCCAGCCGGACCAAGCGGTTCACCCACACGTGGTATGGTGCATGTGCTGCCGACTGGACGAAACTTCTATACCTTAGATCCACGAGCATTACCGGGCCAATCTGCCTGGGAAGTTGGTTCTCAGCTTGCCAGAGCTTTGCTTGATCGTCATGTTCAGGAGACGGGACGGTATCCCGAAAGTGTGGGACTCAGCATCTGGGGAACCAGTGCGTTACGCACCCAAGGGGATGATATCGCGCAGGTCTTTGCGCTTCTAGGAGTCCGTCCACAATGGCACCATGAGAATCGGCGCATGCGTGGAATTGAAGTGATTCCCCTGCAAGAGCTAGGTCGACCAAGAATTGATGTGATCTGTCGCATTTCGGGCTTTTTTCGAGATGCCTTCCCCCATCTTATTAGCATGCTGGATGAAGCAATCCATAGGGTTGCGGCTTTGGATGAGCCACCCGAGCAAAACTATGTGCGCCGCCATGTCCAGGCCGATAGTGCCCGCTATGGAGACGCGGGACATGATACATTAACATCCAATGAATATGCTCACTACCGTATCTTTGGCTCGAAACCTGGGGCTTATGGTGCCGGAATCTTGCCGCTCATTGATGAACGAAACTGGCAAGATCGCACCGATTTTGCTGAAGCGTATGTCAATTGGGGCGGGTACGCGTACACACGCTCGACCTTTGGCAATGATGCCCGTAGCGCCTTTCGTACGGTACTCGCGCGTGTCACGGTTGCTGCCAAAAACCAGGATAATCGTGAGCATGACCTGTTCGATTCAGATGACTATCTCCAGTTTCATGGGGGGATGATCGCAACCATTCGTGCCTTGAGTGGAAAGCAGCCCCACCGCTATATAGGCGATAGTGCCGATCCGCAGCATATCCGTGTCCGTGATCTGAAAGAAGAGTCGCTACGTGTCTTCCGTTCGCGTGTCATCAATCCGAAATGGCTCGCAGCGATGCGTCAGCATGGGTATAAAGGTGGATTAGAGCTGACCGCAACGGTCGACTATCTCTTCGGATATGATGCGACTGCCGAAGTCATGGACGATTGGATGTATGAGCAGGTCGCACAGACGTATGCACTTGAGGCAGAGACACAGGACTTTCTCCGCAAGAGTAATCCCTGGGCGTTACGCGATATCGCCACGCGTCTGTTCGAGGCTAACACCCGTGGCATGTGGGAACACCCGGATGAACAGACCCTGGACGCACTGCGCGATGTTCTCTTGAGAGCTGAGTCGGATATAGAAGGAAGAAATGAGGATGGACGCGATGGATAAGAGACCGAAAAGCGAGGATGTAATGCATCCTCCTTCCGCAACTGAAAACAGGCTCTACCCGGCCTTCCTCACATTGGAAGGAAAAGTGTGTGTAGTCGTCGGAGGAGGACATGTTGCCACGCGTAAAGTCCGTTCGCTGCTGGCAGCAGGTGCTCATGTGGTTGTCATCAGCGAAGTGTTGCATGCTGACCTGCAAATGCTCCATGCAGACAATGTGATCGATGTTATTCCAGAGAATTATGCAAGAGAGCATTTAATGGCTGCAAGTCTGGTCTTCGCAGCAACGAACGATCATGAGGTAAATCACCAGATTGCACAGGATGCCCATGAGCGAGGCATGTGGGTCAATGTTGCAGACAATCCAGACGGGAGTGATTTTTATGTACCAGCGACCATCCGGCGTCAAGGTCTTACACTGGCTATTTCGACGGGCGGAGGATCACCAGCCTTTGCCCGTTATGTACGAGAACTGTTGGAACAATCACTCAGTGATGCTCTTGGGCAGGCACTAGAGATGGTAATGGAAGCCAGACCACTTATTTTAGCAGAAACAAAGGAGAGGCAGGCTCAATTATGGAACGGTCTCCTGGCTCTTCATCTGGAAAGGGTTATTGAGATACAGGGGTATGAAGGAGCACATCGACTATTTGGGCAATGGCTTGAGCAGCATATGACAGAAAAAGGGCGGATCATCCACGAATGATTGGGATGTGAAGAAACGCCGAGGAAACGGGGCTGTGTTGCAAAAACTCACGAGAGAAGACGATGGGCATGAAGTCTCGTTTCTTGCTGCACGTAAGCAACCAGTCCAAACAGGTTGGCGATGAAGGAAATCTGTCCAACGATGTTCCCTTTTTCCACCCCATGCATTTGTCCCTTCCGAAGCATATTCATCCTCTCATATCCCTGTAATGTGTTCCATGCCGTTTTAAAGGAAAAGAAGCCCATGCTTGGTTTGACCAGCCGTTTGACGAACCGATGGTCTTGTTCGATCAGGGTGTTGAGATACTTGCTTTGCCGCAGTTCACACGAAGCGGCAAGATCCCCTGCGGCTTTCAACTCGTTGAAGGCTTTGGGAGAGGCCGCGTTTTTATCGACGGTGATCACGCGAGGAGCCATGGTGTGGGAAGCTCCAAGCGCCTTCGCCAAAAAACGTTTCGCAGCTTGGGTATCACGAGTGGCGCTTCACAGGAACTCCAAGGTGTTCCCGTGGGAGCCCACTGCACGGGAGAGGTACATCCACACCCCTTTGATTTTCACAGAGGTCTCGTCAACGCGCCACGAGTCAGTCGTCTCTTTGAGATGCGCTCGGCAGCGCTTCTCCAGTTCGGGCGCGTAGCGCTGCACCCAGCGGTAGATCTATGGTCTCCCGAGAGTCCCCGTTTCCCCATCATCTCCTCAAGATCGCGGTAGCTGAGCGCATAGCGCAGGTACCAGCGCACACAGAGGAAGATAATCTCAGCTTCATAGTGACGCCATTTGAACGGGGTTTGCTCTGTCATCATTGGCCCTCTTGTTTCTGCCAACTTTACCAGATCAGCTTATTCTTTGCAACACAGCCAGATTTCCGCATTCGGCTCTTCAGAGATTCCAGGCAGAGCAAGTCTCTCAAAAAACCATTCAGCAGGTGCAAGAGAGCCTAAAAAAAACACAGGCGAATACCGCGTACGATCAAAAAGAAGCCCAACTTGCTAGACTCGGAGAACGCCAGACCCCTCAAGAAGTCTCGCAACTCAAGAAGATGATGCTCGCTCTGCAACGACAAGTCGTCCGTCTAGAAGATTTGCTTGCCCGCTGTACGTACGAGGGGCTGGCAAATCCAACCCTTTTGTGAAAACACCTTTCGCTCTCCTTTCCTCTTGACCCTGTAGTATGGTACAGGGTGTATACTTCTTTCTGAAGGAGAAAAAGAGATGGAGATGCTCTCGATTGGACACGTTGCCCGCAGAGCTGGGGTTGGCGTAGAAACGGTTCTTTTTTACGAGCGTGAGAGGTTGTTGGAAGAACCACCGCGCAGCGCCTCGGGCTATCGTCAGTACTCCGAGCAGGTGGTCAAGCAGATTCGCTTTATTAAATGCATGCAACAGCTTGGCTTCTCACTCAAAGAGATTATGGAACTGCTGATACTGCGTGTGGACGAGCAGACCTCCTGCGAGCAGGTCAAAGAGCGTGCAGAGGCGAAAATTGCTGAGGTGGAACGGAAAATAGACGAGCTACAAAGTATGCGACAAGCCCTGCTCCAGGTAGCTTCCCTTTGCACAGGAGAAGGCCCCGGAAGCCGCTGTCCCATGCTCGACGCACTCGACTCCTCGGCGGAAAAGGTGGAAAGATGAACAGCAATGCCTTTGTGGCGATCCTCACTTGCCCCAATCCGGCTTGCCAGCATCAACAAAGCGTTATCATGCCCACCACTTCCTGCCAGTTAACCTACACGTGTGAAGCGTGCTCCATGGCGCATGTCCACAAAAGAGGAGATTGCTGTATTTTCTGTTCCTATGCTGATAAGCCATGCCCTTCAATGCAAGGAGAAGAAACGTGCGGCCCTCTCTGCGGCACTTCATAGCTCTTTTAGATCAAAAAGCATCCATCGTCGTTCATATCGTCAAAAGACGAGAGAAGGAATAGAAGCCCATGAATCAACCTTCCCTTGAGATGCTGGCCACGCGTTTGGCCGCTCATCTTGATTGCATACAGGATGTTGCCTGCCAGCAAATCCTGCGGGTCATGATCGAGACAGGCCAACCTCTCACGCCAATTCACCTGGCCACGCGTTTACAGATGAGCGAGGAAAACCTGGCAGCGCATCTGGCCCGCGTCCCAGATACTGAGTTTGACCCGCAGGGCAATATCGTGGGCTGGGGAATCACCCTCGTGCCTACCCAGCACCAGTTTGTGCTTCCGCACCATTCTCTCTTTACCTGGTGCGCTTTCGATACGATCCTGTTCCCATCGTTGCTCCAGGTCGAAGCACACGTCCAATCGGAATGTTCGGCATCCGGCCAACCTATTACATTTGTTGCAACCCCGAAAGGGATTGCGGATCTGCTTCCAGCAACAAGTGTCTTGTCACTCGTTCTGCCGGAGGCGCGGTGTGACTGTGTGCGCGGAACCTTTTGTCAGCAGTCGCTCTTTTTTCAGACGAAGGAAGCCGCCATGCCCTGGATGGCACTGCACCCCGAAGCGGTGTTGCTTCTGGTCGAGGAAGCTGCTGTTCTCGGGCAGATGACAGCCTCAATGTGGCCATACGCACCCAGCACCAAACAAGGAAACAGCATCGCTCTCCTCTGAAGCCATGCCAAAGCGGAACGCAAGCCTGACACAATTGCATTTCCAGATAGGAGAGAGACGAAAAGAAGAGGGTGATCTTGACCCGTTTTCATGGAGACAGAAAACACAAGCCGGATGCGATCAGGGCCACGAAAGATGAACCACTTCTCCCCTGCTTAGATGCCTGCTGGAAGCAGAGCAGGGGCATGAGGGAAACGGTGCGAGAAGGAGCCGCTTCCCCACTTCGGAGACTCCAGAACGCATGGCACGTATGGTCACTCAATTACTGATCCTTGCTCGCTCTGATGCGAACGTTCTGGCAGCCAATGAACCTGTCCTGATACGAGATGTGATTGCCGACCTGTGTAGCCAGCGTGAGAATGAACCGCGCCTCGTCTGTAAGGACTTGGAACGTTTAGAAGGTGCTCTCGTCTGGGGCAATCTCGATTATTTAAAGCAGCTCTTTCTGATCTTACTGGATAACGCCTTTAAATATACCACAGCCGATGGAACGGTAGAAATGTGTGGATACTTGAACGCAGGGCTATTTAATTCTCGCTTTCCT
>JACDAE010000596.1 GCA_013695595.1 Ktedonobacteraceae bacterium
TGATACGACTGCACCCACATTACAATTGCCAGCGACCATCACCGCTGACGCAACCAGTCCACAGGGAGCGACGATCACGTATACCGTTGCAGCTACTGATCCTGACGATGCAAATGATCAGATCACAACGAATTGTACGCCTGCATCGGGGAGCGTTATGCCTGTGGGAACAACAACGGTAAATTGTAGTACGAACGATGTGGCAGGCAATGCAAGTACGGGCAGTTTCCAGGTTGTTGTTCAGGACACCACGGCACCAACGTTGCAATTGCCAGCAACGATTACCGTGGATGCGACCAGTCTACAGGGAGCAACTGTCAATTATGCAGTGACCGCCACCGATCCCACGAATACTGCTGATCAGATCGCGGTTTCCTGTACGCCAGTCATGAACAGCGTCTTTTCAGTTGGGGCCACAACGGTTGATTGTAGTGCGCAGGATCCAGCGGGCAATAAGAGTACTGGTAGTTTCAGGGTAATCGTGCAAGATGTCACTGCACCAACGCTTCAATTACCGGTAACGATCACGGCGGACGCCACCGATCAACAAGGGGCCGTGGTGAACTACGCCGTAACAGCCACTGACCCCACCAACACTCCTGATCAACTTGCGATTAGTTGTACCATACCATCCGGAAGCGTCTTCCCCATTGGAACGACAGCCGTGATCTGTGGCGCGCAAGACCCATCAGGGAATATGAGCACCGGGAGCTTTAAAGTTGTGGTTAAGATCAAAGCTGACACGGTCCAAATTAACATATTGTAGTTACTTTACCAACGGGAAAATATCATCACAGTAGGGAAGCCATTTATAATTCCGGGGTTACGAAATGGAGAGAGCGAGATGGAGATCTCCGGAATTATAAATGGCTTCCCTACTGTGATTGGTACCCTGGGAGATTTGTTATTCCCCTAATTTTGCGAGTACAAAATCGCAGAGTCCACGGATATGGCGCTCGTTTGGCACATAAATGCCGCCGTTCTTATATGCCTTAGAGGTCATTCCCTGCTGGGTCCATTGACAGACCTCCCAATCCTGTCGATTGACGAGATCGAAGATATTTACTGCATCCATCGGGTCAAACTCTGAATCTTGCATGACTACGGGATCGAACAGCCAGTCGCAGACAATACGCGTATGATTGGGTGCCTGTGGGTACAGGGTGTGAATTAGCACATGGTCGTGAAATAGGTTCAGCAACATGTTGGGCAATAACTCAATACCATAGTAACGGCGCAGATCTTCGGGCAACAGGCCGGGAAGGTGTGGACGTGATGCTTTACCTGTTACTGTAAACGCCTCAACGCCATCAGCCAACATTGCCGAGTCACCGTCAGAATAAACCGCACCGTTCCTGTAACCAGGCAGCAGGTCGCAGAGTTCGGGATGCATAGGACCACAATGGTAACATTCCATGAAATTCTCAATAATGAGCTTCCAGTTGGAGTTCACCTCATAGGTAATTGTCTTGCCGACTTTCAATTGTCCGACCCCATAACGTAGGAAAGGTTCATAGCTGCCAAAGCGCCCACTAATCGTTGTCCTTAACTGGTCGTCTAAAGAGGATGGATTATCGGAGAGGTTAAGCCAGATCGTACCTTCCCAGACCGTCAAGGCCACTGATAACAGGCCAAATTGCGTCCGGTCGAATTGTTCATCATTTAAGACGTTGGGTGCGCCAAGTAAGCGTCCATCGAGACCATACGTCCAGGCGTGATACCGACACTGGATCGAGCCTTTGAGCTGGCCCGAAGCCTCTGTGCAGACACGCGCTCCACGATGCCGACATACGTTGAGAAAGGCCTGTAGCTCATTACTACGATTGCGCACCACAATAACGCTTTCCTGTCCGACAGTCACAACCTGGTAAGCCCCTGGTTCTAGCAACTGTTCAGCGCGGCCAACACAGACCCACATCTGCGAAAATATACGTTCTTGCTCTAAGGCATACAGCGCGGGATCATAGTAATAGCGACCTGGTAGTGTGGAAGCAAAAGAGGATTCAGGACGTGTTGTTGTGGTCATTTGCAGCTCCTTGCGTTGGTGAAAGAAAGACGCTGGCCCATGCTTTATTCAGCAATTCTAGCCATAGCAAGCATATCACAAAGAAAAAACAGGCGTCTAGCACCACCCCTTGACTCAACCATTGGTTACGGGCTACCATGAATCCTATGAACCATATCTGAAGCGAGCTAAGGAAGAAGAAAGTATGACTGGCATGTTTTTAAGCCGCATTCGTGTGTATCCTATTAAAGCCTGTGCCGGAACCGATGTTCAGGAAGCCTCCATGGATGAGCGCGGTTTGCGCTATGACCGACGCTGGATGCTTGTCGATGAACAGGGCAACGATCTGCATCAGTTTGACCATCCGCGCCTCGCAAGCGTTGTAGTCGCGCTTGCTGATGATGGTTTGTGGATTCAAGCCCCTGGCATGTCTGAGTTACATATTCCTTTGCAACCTGAGCAAGGTACGCCTCTCATAGCGCAATGGTTTCAGGGTCTAAGTGAGGCAGTACCAGCCAGCAAAGAGGCGGATGCATGGTTTCAGGATTTTCTGCATGTGCCATGTCAGCTAGTCTTTATGCCAGCGAAGGCGCAACATGTTGTTGAGCCGGGGTATGAGATCAACCAGGACCTCGCCGCATTCACAAGCTTTCAGTATCATCTGTTAGGTCAGGGTTCCCTTGATGATCTCAATCAACGCCTGGCAACGCCTGTGCCTATGGAGCGTTTTCGTCCAAATCTGGTTGTCGCGCAAGCACCAGCCTTTGCCGAAGATAGCTGGCATACTATTCGGATCAACGACCGCATACTTCATGTAGTCAAACCATGCGACCGCTGTGCAATTACAACGGTCGACGAGGCCAGAGGCGTGATGACCGGAAAAGAACCACTGACAACGCTCGCAAAGTATCGTAAGTTTAACCAGAAAGTGCTTTTTGGGCAATATCTGCTCTCACAGGAAAGGGGTGTGCTGCGTGTGGGCGACGAGGTGCAGGTGATAGAGTAATATGTACTAGTCGCCCAGAGATAGCACTGCCATGAACGCTTCCTGCGGAATCTCTACGTTGCCAACCATTTTCATGCGCTTCTTGCCTTCTTTTTGTTTCTCTAGCAGCTTGCGTTTACGCGAGATGTCACCACCGTAACATTTGGCAAGTACGTCTTTACGCATGGCCTTGACGGTCTCGCGAGCGATGACACGGGAGCCAATGGCGGCCTGAATAGGCACTTCAAACATCTGGCGGGGAATGAGGCTACGCAACTTTTCGACTAACGCACGCCCCTGGTAATATGCTTTATCACGATGGAGAATCAACGAAAGTGCGTCCACGGGCACAGCGTTTACCAGAATATCGAGCTTGACAAGGTCGGCTTCACGATAGCCAGCAAAGGTATAGTCGAGCGAGGCATAGCCCTGTGTACGTGACTTGAGCTGGTCATAAAAGTCCACGATCAGTTCAGCCAGAGGGATGCTATAAGTGAGCAAAACGCGCTCGGCCTCAATATACTTGAGTTCTTTATAGACGCCACGATGGATGACTGTTACCAGATCCATAATCGTTCCAATGTAGCGTGAGGGCGTAAAGATGGAGATATCCATCATTGGCTCTTCAATACGTTCGATTTCACCAAACGAAGGCATTTCAGATGGGTTGTCGATGGCGACAAGTTCTCCACCGATTTTGGCAACATGATATTCTACGCTGGGAGCCGTCGCCAGGATATCCAGGTTATACTCACGCTCCAGGCGCTCCTGTACGATCTCCATATGCAACAGGCCGAGGAAGCCACAGCGATACCCAAAGCCCAGCGCATTAGAGGTCTCTGGCTCGTAGAACAGGGAGGCATCGTTCAGGTTCAGGCGATCCAGGGCGTCACGCAACAGGGGATAGTCGTTGCCCTCAACGGGATAAATTCCCGCAAACACCATCGATTTCGCTGGTTCATAGCCTTCCAGCGGCTCAACGTGGCCCAATGCGGAAGGGACTGTGACGGTATCACCAACGCGACAATCTTTGACATGCTTGAAGCCGGTCGCAATGTAGCCGACCTCGCCGGTCGTCAGTTCACCAGATGAAGTGAGGCGGGGATGGAAGTAACCCGCCTCTAATATCTCAGTGGTGCTGCCAGCCGCTATCATCGAGACACGCTCACCTGCACGTAGCTTGCCATCTATAATGCGTACATAGGCGATGACGCCCTTATAAGCATCATAGTGTGAGTCGAAGACAAGCGCACGTAGCGGTTCATCGACGGCCCCAAGGGGCTGTGGCACATTTTTGATAATTGCTTCCAGGATCTCCTGGGTGCCGATGCCTTCTTTAGCTGAGGCAAGAATGGCCTCTTCTTGAGGGATGCCGATCACATCTTCGACCTCTTGCAGCACCTTTTCAGGCTCGGCACTGGGCAGATCAATCTTATTAATAACGGGAATGATGCTCAGATCGGCCTCGACTGCAAGGTAGAGATTTGCCAGCGTCTGTGCCTCGATGCCCTGTGTCGCATCGATTACCAGGAGCGCCCCCTCACAGGCGGCCAGGCTGCGCGAGACTTCATAGGTAAAGTCGACGTGTCCCGGCGTATCGATCAGGTTGAGCTCATACTCTTCGCCATTGAGCGCAGTGTAGCGCATCCGAACGGCCTGGGCCTTAATGGTGATGCCCTTCTCGCGCTCAAGGTCCATCTGGTCGAGCGTCTGCGCCATCAAATCGCGTTTGGAGACCGTACCGGTAAATTCGAGCAAGCGATCAGCAAGGGTCGACTTACCATGGTCAATATGGGCGATGATACAAAAGTTTCTAATATGTGCTAAATCGGTCATTCTATGATGCCTCCACACACCACCTCATCCTCGTCAGCTACGCCGTAGAAAACAGCGGCCTGACCCGGTGTGATGGAGCGTTGTGGATGTATTAATGAGACTGTTACCCGATCTTCGCCGATCGGTGTGACCAGTGCAGGCTGTTCTGCTGCCTTATAACGTACGCGAACTCTTGCCTCAAAGGGTGCGGTTGGGATGATACCACTCAAGTAATGCATTTTGCCAACCACGAACTCGCTTTTCTCCAGCGCACTGGCTGGTCCTACGACAATGGCGTTCTCTGAAGCATCAATCTTTAGGACGTGCAGTGGATCTTTTGAGGTCAGGCCCAGGCCCTTACGCTGCCCGATTGTGTAGTATGCCAGACCGCGATGGCGTCCCAAAACGCTGCCCTGCTGATCATAAATTGGTCCTGGTCGCGGGATCGTGATTAATGGTGTAGCAGGTTTTGTGTTACTGCCCACGGCAACCAGTTCGTTCTCCTCGATCCTGGTCGCGGCGTAGCGATCGATGAAGCCGCGATAATCGTTCTGGGCTACAAAACAGATCTCCTGGCTCTCGGCCTTGGTTGCGACGGTCATGCCTCGCTCGGCTGCCATAGCACGAACCTGAGGCTTGGTATAACCGCCCAATGGGAAGCATGCATGCTGCAACTGGTGTTGATTAAGCACATGCAGCACGTAGGACTGATCTTTGTCGGGATCGACTGCGCGGCGCAGACGTCGTTTGCCTGTTACGGGATGGTCATCCACGCGCACATAGTGGCCGGTTGCAAGATAGTCGGCATTCAGGGCTAGAGCGCGCTTGAGGAGCACGGTAAAGCGAATATGGCGATTACAGGTCAGGCAAGGATTGGGAGTCAGGCCCGCAACATAGTTTTCATAGAAAGAGTCTACAATCTTTTCTTTAAATTCTTGCTCAACGTTGACCAGATAAAATGGAATGTCGAGCATACGAGCCACGCGCCGGGCGTCGTCTACCGCTTCCAGAGAGCAACATTTATTCTGGGCGACACGCTCCACGCCATCGTCTTCCGCCTCGATTACACCGGGTTCCGACCATAGGCGCAGCATAATACCAATAACTTCGTGCCCCTGTTCTTTGAGGAGCGCTGCGGCGACTGAGCTGTCCACGCCGCCGCTCATTGCGACGACTATTCGTGCCATGATTGTGTTTCCATTCTTGTGTGCGATACTGGGATTTTTGTCTGCTACGTAGAAAAAAGGACCGGCCCAGGAAGAAGCCTCTGGAC
>JACDAE010000599.1 GCA_013695595.1 Ktedonobacteraceae bacterium
GTTTATCAATTACTCCGTCGAGCTTGGGAGCATCATCTGCGTTACCGATCCTGAAGCTGCGGCGCAACGTGATGCTCTGATGCTTCTCGTACGTGCGCAACCAGAACTCGCGCCCCCACTGCCAGAACTGCCGCGCCTTGGACCCGGCATCCTCCATCAGGACGATCAACTTGCAGGTCAACTTTTCCTCCAGGGTGAGGTAAGCATTGATGGGAAAAGCGGCCTCTTCGATGATGTCGTCGGGCGTGGTTTCTGTTTGCTCAGCATCGCCGGTGATCCTGCGCTCAGCGCTGAGACGCACGCACGCTTTACTTCGCTCGGTGGCCTTACGGCCTCGCTTGTCAGGCATGGGAATACGGCGGCACATCAGATCATTGATGTCAACGGAACTTATCACGACTGGTTTACTGAGCACGATTGTGCCATCGTGCTGACGCGACCCGACTTTTACATCTTTGGCGCGGCGGCTCATGTAGAGGATGCTGAAGCGCTCGTCGCTGCATTATTGAACCAATTACAGCCGGAGATTATGTTATGAGCGAAGAATACCCACCTATCCTTGATCAGGCAATCGATGTCCATGCCCATTATCTGACACAGACCTATCGACAGGCATGTGAGGCCGCTGGACAGTCCCAACCAGACGGTTTTCCAATGCTGCCTGAGTGGAGTCATGAAGCCGCGCTCACCGTTATGGATCAGGTGGGAGTGGCAACCGCCCTACTCTCAATTTCGTCACCGGGGGTCCACTTCGGCAATGATGAGGCCGCACGCATCCTGGCCCGGCGCGTGAACGAAGAGGGTGCGGATATCGTCGCTATCCATCCTGGACGCTTTGGATTACTGGCCTCGCTCCCCCTGCCAGATGTCGAGAGCGCCCTGGCGGAACTGGTATATGCGTTTGAGCAACTCCACGTCGATGGCATCGCCTTACTCACCCATTACCAGGGCCACTATCTTGGTAACACGCTCTTTGAGCCGATCATGGCCGAGATGAATCGTCGTCACGCTGTAGCCGTTCTGCATCCCACATCTCCTGCGTGCTGGGAAGCGGTCTCGCTCGGCCACCCGCGCCCAATGCTAGAGTTTCCCATTGACACCACCCGCGCCGTGGTCAATCTCGCCCTGACGGGCACTATAGATCGTTACCCCAATATTCGCTTTGTGATTCCACACGCTGGCGGTGCCCTTCCAGTCCTTGTGGACCGGGTGCATTCGTTCGCCACCATCTTCTCAGCGGGGCAACAACCCATCGATGTACTCACAGCCTTACGCGGCCTCTACTACGATCTAGCCGGAACTCCCTTGCCACGTGCCCTTCCGGCACTGCTGACCCTTACGGAACCCGATCATCTCCTCTATGGCAGCGATTTCCCGTTCACACCTGGCCCGTTGGTGCAATTTCTGGCAGCCATGCTCGCGACCACCGATATTCTTGATGAAGGGCAACGAGGGGCAATGTTGCGTAATAACGCGCTACGGCTGTTCCCACGCCTACAATTGTAAACCAACATTGCGTCCCCACAGAGGTGCGGTGTTTGGAGCACAGGCTTGTATAAGCATTCAAACGAGGAGCCTGCCACAATGGACCAGTTTCGTCCAAAGTGTAGCTGATCCCATCACGCTTTACGCGGGATGTGCCGTCAGCAGCAGCGTTTTCGTCGCCTCAAGTGAGGCGTTAACCCATGTTTCAATGAGCATCTCATCACCGACGAAATGGTACACCAGGGTGTGGAAGAACGGGGTTTCATACAGCCGGACAACCATCGTAAAGTTCTCTTCGGCTGTCCATGCACCACTGGCAACGACTGGTGTGGGACCGACCACCCAGAAGTCATTAAATAGCGTGGTCTGACCTGGCTGCCACACGTCATACCCACAGGAGATCGTCTCTTCGCCCGCTGTCGTTTTGATGTTCACCTTCCATCCAGACTCGGTCACATGCAGGGCGATGGTTTCGATCTTCAGATCATTGACATCGACATGGTATGTTCGACCAACAACCTGTTCCGAGAGGTTGTCGCTTCAGTAATCCATGCTTCCGAGAGCAGTCGTCTGCCCTGCCAGATGCCTTTTTGCAGATAGAGCTGACCAAAGCGTGCGATGTCCTCAGTGGTGAGACGCAGTCCAACACCGCCAGTCGCGATCCTCTCAGGGGATTCGTCCCAGACGGCATGCTGAATACCCAGCGGCTCAAACAATCGCGGCTCTAGATACTCGATGAGCCTGGTGCCCGTGGTTTTCTGCACGATAGCAGAGAGCATGTACGTTGCTCCGGTGTTATACAGAAAATGCGTTCCCGGCGCATGCACAACTGGCACCTCAAAAAAGCCTTTGATCCAGTTGCCGTCTGGCCGATCCACCATAAAAGCCCAGGTATCGACGGTATGACCAGTGGTCATCGACAGGAGATGCCGCACACGCATCGCTGCGAGATCATCACTTCCCTGCGTGGTCGCTTCATCTGGGAAGAAGGACAGCACCGGATCGTCGATGGAGAAGTACCCTTCGGCCACAGCCAGACCGACGGCCGTCGAAGTAAAACTTTTGCTGAGGGAAAACAACATGTGGGGATATTCGCGCCTATAGGGTGACCACCACCCTTCGGCCACAATACTGCCGTGCCGAAGCAGCATAAAGCTGTGTACGTCGTGAAGCTGGCTGTCCAGTGCCTCGACAAAGTGAAGCAGAGCTGACGAAGCTATGCCCTGCCGTTCGGGCGAGGTGCGCGGTAAATCAGGGATGAGTATGATGGTACCTCCATTCTCTGTAATCAGCATCACGTGGAGACGATACGAGCGAAAAAGATGGAGCAACACACGGAATCGCTCTGCTGTCTGGCGAAGAAGCACGATCTGGTCATTGCACCACCAGAGGAGTCATATGCGAAGCGACACATGTTATCGTACAACTGAATACGCATCATGCGAAGGTTCTAGCAGGCTTCGGCTCCCATGGCCCAGTCTCAGCACACAAGCGATGACACGCGAGCTTTTTTCGGCGGTCATCCTTTCTCTTTCTTCTTGTCCCGCTCACTCACTCCAACGAGCAAACAGCATGAAATGTCACAAGATCTGACTCCTCTTGAGGGAATTTACCCCATTGATGCGCCGAATTTACACCCATCGCGCGTTGTCGCTCGCCTGGGGAGCGGCTTCTCTGTTCGTCAATAGGTGTGCTGATCCCCTTTCGGGGCAAGTGCTCACGATTGAGGGCTCAAATGGGCCACATTTCTCAGGTCATTTACCACCTGCTACACTTACTACGGTTGCTACACTTGCTACGCTACACTTCAATGCCCTTCTATCTAACGAAGCCAAAACGAGAGGACTACAAATAGGGGGGTGCAGTGGGAAAAAATGTTGGGAGGTACACCCAAATTATTTGAAAGGTTGCAGATAGTTTTAATCTCGCATATGCTGTAGAATAGAAATAGAAGGATTGGTAGAATTATAATTCTGGATCTATCCCTCTGTTGCAAAATCTTTATTTGCATCGACGAAGATACCGGGCGCGTGTATAAAAGAGCGTTGCCCACACGTTTATTTCTTAAAGATCGGTATATGCTTTTATAAGAAATAAATATGTCTGGCTGGTGGAAGGGAATCTTGCTAGCTTTATAAAGGGTCACGTGTGAAGCCACTCTATGAACGTTGCCCCTATTCAGTAGTGTTAGTGGCATCATTTATGATAGGTAATGGGTGCGATGTCGCCCGATAGAAGAAAATTTCTTAAAAAAGCCCCTACCATGTTCGGGCAGAATAGTGTAAAATGGCACTATTAGCGGGAACATGAGATTTATGGGATGAGAGGTACGGCCCAGATGAAACAAGGGAAAGGCACCGACGTGCTGGGAGCAAATGATCCCCGGAGCGAGGCGATCGGGGTCATCTATGTATCTCCTAATGATGATAGAAAGAGTGTATTGGCTGCTATTCTAACGCAGGAAAAACTTGGCCGCAAACAGGTCGCTGTGGTGTTACCCCCGACTCAGAATAAAGCATTTCAGCGCCCAGGCGACTTCGATGATTTAAAGACGATGCGCCGCAAACTGCAGACGCAGGTCGTCTTTATTGCGCCCAGTGGTCCTGGACCAGCAGAGTTCGCACGCCAGCGTCGCTTCCTCGTCTATTCATCGTTAGAGAGTTATGCAAAAGCTCTACGTGATGAAATACAGGTAGAGAGCGCAACTAAAAAGAGCTGGCTCTTTGGTTCGCCTCGTGCAAAAGCCGATGGTGGATCAACTCCATCAAACGGAGCCCAGGAACTCGATACGCCTGTGAATGGGCGTGCAAGTTCCTTTGAGGATGATGAGCACGAACACAACGGATCACCGTTGCTCCCCTTCGCCGCAGGAGCGGGGACGGCTATTGCGGCAAACGCGGCGTTCAATGCACACTCACAAAACACCAGTCCAACTGCCACGCCACCACAGGATTTCGCGGACGACGCAGATGATCTTGGTCCACTTCCTGCGGCACCTGCCAGAACACCGGTGCCAGCGGACCTCTATGGCCAGACCCAGGCGATGCCACCTTCGCGTGCCGCCGCCGACCCTACAACAGATGGTGGTTCCATCATCGAATTGCGCTCACGGCGCAGTAGCAAGGCAACGTTACCGCTTTCACCACGTGAACCTGATCCTGTTCCTGTGGCCCCTGTGGTCGTACCAGAATCAGACTCGACAACTACCCTTCCCCGCCCACGTCGCTCAACAGGCAAGATGGCGGCGGCAGTAGGTACAGGAGCAGCAGCAGGCGCGGTGGCAGCGGTCGCCGCAACACCGACACGCGCCGGGACCCAGGGTCGGGCCAGTGCCGCAGCAGGGGCTGGAGCCGTCGCGCCACGACCAGGAAATCCAGGTGGCATTCCACCACACAGCACCCCTCCAGGCGGCGGTGGTCGCGGCAATGGTCGTAGCCCAAGAAGCCGTGGTGGTTGGATCGTGCTGGCACTTGTCGCTCTGGTAATTGCCCTACTTGCCTGCGGCGGACTCATGGCCTATGCACAACCCAAAAGCTTACCGGGTCAGATTGCCCATGGCCTGATCTCACAGCCACAATCACCGGCATCGATCACCATCACGCCAAGCAGCCAGACCATACAGGATACCTATACCCTCGTTGGTGCCACTAAAACAAATCCGACCTCGCGTCAGGTCGCCGTTCATATCATTACCGGTGCCGCTCAATCGGCTGCCACACCCGTGAAGGCAACCGGGCGTGCACAACATAATGCGAAGGCAGCAACAGGACTAATAACATTTTTCAATAACACACCCGCTGCACAACAAGTGAATGGCGGGACATCCTTCAATGTCGGAGGTGGCGTTAGTCTTATGACTGATGGACCTGCATATATCCCAGCGGGAAATGGCTTTCAGAATGGACATTTTGCAGTAGCGGCTCATGCAGTACCTGCTGGCAGAGCTGGAAATGTCGGGTCATACGTCCTTAATGTCACCCCTTGCTGTGCTACTGGTATTTCTGTCAGTAACACAGCAGCCTTCACAGGCGGTCTAGATGCTGTCAACTACACCTTCTTGCAACAGTCCGATGTGAACAACGCCATCTCGCAGTCAATCAAAGATGTCACGAAGCAGGATTCGCTCAATGACCTGAAGAGACAAATGGGAACGGGTGAGCAATTGCTAGGCCCTACGCATTGTACGCCAACATTGCGAGCTGATCAGCAGATTGGCGATCAGGGCACCAATGTGAATAGTGCCAATGTCAGCTACCTGATGAAATGTACGGCCACCACCTACGACAACCAGGGAGCGCAAAATATCGTCAAGGATCTTCTGACGCAAAAGGCCACCAGCACCCTCGCCCCTGGCTATGTGCTGGCGAACAATATTCAGACGAGCCTCACCAATCAGACAACGACGAAGAATATCGTTTCATTCTTCTTTAGCGGCAAGGGCATCTGGGCGTACCAATTTACTGATGCTCAGAAGTTACAACTGGCAAAGTCGATTGCAGGCAAAACCGTCGCGGCGGCTCAGAATATTCTGAAGAATACTACGGGCGTTGGCAACGCCGTTATCAATGTGAATGGTGGCAATACATTACCGACTGACTACAATCAGATCTCGATTGTCATTCAGCCGATAGCAGGTCTGGGTGGTGGAGGTACTCCATCACCCGGCAGTTCACCAACGGTCACAAACCCGACCGTCCAGAGCGGAACACCCGGTGCCAATGGAAAAGGTGGCTCATCCAACGGAGGAAGTTAGTCAGATAGGAGTTCTATTTATTATACCCAGGTGCCAGGGATATACTATTTTGCTGATGATGGGGAAAGGATAATAAAACGCATGCTGTCTCTGGAAGGCAAGCAGCTTGGTAACTATGATGTCATCCGTCGTATCCGCGTGGGTGGTATGGGAGCTGTCTATGAAGGTCGTCAGCGTACGGCCTTTGATCGTCGCGTCGCAATCAAGGTCATTCTGGGCAATTATGCCGAAGATCGTGATATGCGTCGCCGTTTCGCACGCGAAGCGCGCACCGTTGCCCGCTTGCATCACCCTCACATCCTGCCCCTGATCGAATTTGGCGACGAACAGGGCATTCTGTATCTGGTGATGCCTTTTATCGACGGCGGCACCCTGACAAGTTATCTACGCCGTAGCCTGCCACCTCTGGGGGAAGTCGCAGCTATCTACCAACAATTGCTCGATGCAGTCGAGTATGCACATGATGAGGGCCTTATTCACCGCGATATTAAGTCGTCTAATGTGCTACTCGAAATGCGTCGTAGCGGCCCACCATATGTCTATCTGGCCGACTTTGGTCTCGTACGCACATTGCGCCAGGCCGAAGCAGAGCAGGAGGGCAAACCCATTCCGCTCGATCAGGTCCCCGGCACCCCACACTATATGGCACCAGAGCAGACGCGTGGCATCGTCACGCCGCAGACAGACATCTACGCGCTCGGCGTCCTGCTCTACCAATTGCTCACAGGTGACCTGCCCTACAACGATCCGGACGATATCCGCGTAATCCAGATGCATCTGAGCGCACCCATTCCCCAGCCCAGTGCCTTCGACTCCTCCATTCCCATCGAACTGGATGATGTCGTGAGCAATGCGATGGCGAAGCGTCAGGATATGCGTTACAAAACCGTTGCCGAATTGCGCCGCGCTTTTCTCGCGGCCATCAACGGCCCCATTGAAACGGTAGCTGAGGAAGAAGCTCAGCAAACATTACCAGGATCTGGCAATGTCGTGCAACGGCATCTAGCGACCAGCCCACTTTCAGATGATGATGCATCCGCTCCCAATGTCCTCCCACGACGCCTGGGGAGCCGCGCATTGCATCCTCTGCCACAACCTGCACATCCGTCGGCAAAACTTGCTCCACGGGTATCTGCCGACGCAAAACCACGCGGCACGCACAATCTCAACGCACGCGACGCGGGTGTACGCAATGCGAAAGGCAGAAACCCTGGTACGCGCAACCTTGATGCACGCAATATAAAAGGTAGAAATGCCGCATTTAATAACGCTGATGCACAGACGCAAAACAATACCTCGCGCAACACCTCCACGCGCCATCTCGATCCAGGGGCACCACTTGTAAGTGCGTCCCTCGCAAACCAATCTCTGGCCACCCGTGATCTTGACCAAAATAGGCATGATATCGATGTGCGCTTGTTCAATCCATCCCCGGCCTATAACAGCACTCGCACCACTGACAATGTACAACCACGCCCACGCACCACGGAAGAACCAATCAGGCCGCCGCGTAAACGTACTCATGTCGCTCTTTTCGCGGGTATAGTCGTCCCAGCGATTTTACTCATTTTGCTGATTATGCCACGCGTCCTCGGCATCAGTCTCTTTCCCGCTGGCTTCCCTCTGTTCGGCACACCACCGGTTGCGACCATTCTGATCACAGAGCAGAGCAAGGCAGTGCAAGATAAATACGTTCTGACCGCCTCACCACAGGTGAAAGCGCCCGATCTGAACGCACACACGATCCCTGCCCTGCAACTGAGAAGTAGCCTTTCTGCGAAGCGTACCGCACAGACAAACGGTACAAAAACCATTCCTGGCCTACAGGCACGCGGCACG
>JACDAE010000612.1 GCA_013695595.1 Ktedonobacteraceae bacterium
GATTACTATCGTCAAGTCTTAGTTCAGCTCAGGAACCATGCAGCGGTAAAAGATCATCTGATGAACCTCGCGCTTTCTCCCAAGCTTGGTCGAAAATCCAGTGATGCGGCGGAGTGGCTCGACATGCGAGACGCCGTCATCTATGCCCTGGAACGCTTGCAGGTCAAGGCCGTCTTCATTGATGAAGCACAACATCTTATGCGCGTTGAACCCCCTTTCAAGCCTGTTGACCAATTGGATTGGTTGAAGGGGATGACGAACCGGACAAACGTGCTTCACATTCTTGTTGGGAATTATGATCTGTATGATTTCCGTAACCTGAGTGGACAAGCGGCGCGACGTGGACGAGATCTGCATTTTCCTCGCTACCATCTGGAATCGCAGGTCGAGTGTGAGGAGTTTGCAGGAGCATTACGGTATTTGTTAGAACGTGTTCCGCTGATCACGGATCTTGAGAGCCTCCTTTTACACTGGCAGTGGTTTGCAGATTGGAGTATTGGCTGTGTGGGTATTTTACGTGATTGGGTAGTGGACACGGTCGCCGCACTCTGTGAAGAAGGGAAAACCACCTTGACCATTGAGGCTCTCAAAGAACACGCGCTCCAACCCGACCAACGCGTTCGTCTGGAAATGGAGGTACGCGCAGGAGAACGCAAGGTTGAGGCAGGAAAAGCACGAAGTGCGCAACAATTACAGGAATTGACTTCTAAGCCAGCAAAGACCCCTCCAACGCCTTCCAATCAGACGACAAGCAGTGTACCACAAGCTGAGACGACACCCGCTCCTCACTCTGACGTTCCGCTTCCGAAGCGACCAGAAACCCGTAAGATAGAACGTGCTCCCCAGCGTGATCCAGTTGGCGAGGGAGTGGTTACGGGAAACACGACCAAATGCGTCTTTTCTGGTCGCGTTATCGAGTTATCGCTGAGAAACATGAGAGATGCTGGAATCTTGAAAGTGGAGTGTCCTGAGTGCCTCTCTCTGCGTGGCCTGACACCCCAAGGAGAAGCCATACGGTTTCCTTCTCATGATTCACGCAAGACCAGAACGCCAAATCGTGAAACACGGTGGGCCAAGTGGGAGGGAACATGGGAACTGGTCGGTCGATAAATGCGACCAACGCGCCTGGTGATACCACCGCGCAAGTGAGAAAGGACAGAGATGCCACCTGTGGAACCACCGACTATTTCAAATGACACGACGATGCAGGGCAAGCCAAAGTGGCTCACGGCTGGCGTGTGGGGGATTGGATTAGCAAGTTTCCTGGCTGATGTGGGACACGAAGTGCCTACAGCCTTGTTTGCCAGCTTTGTGACCGTGACGCTGGGAGCACCTGCGGCCATTCTTGGTCTCATTGAAGGACTCGCTGATGGCTTAGCTGGACTGGCACGACTCACTGGTGGAGCACTTGCCGATGATCCACAGAAAAGGCGTTCTGTATCGCTTGGTGGGTATCTTTCTACCGCAGCTCTTGCTGCGCTCATTGGGGTGGCAGGAGCCGTGTGGCAAGTGGCCCTGTTGCGTATGGCGGCCTGGACGGCACGGGGTCTACGCGTTCCTGCACGCAACGCGCTTCTTGCGGATATGGTTCCCTCTGAAGTGTATGGACGAGCATACGGTTTTGAGCGGATGATGGATAATCTGGGTGCGATTGGAGGCCCACTGCTCGCGCTCGGACTCGTGACGCTCGTGGGTGTGCGAACGGCCATTGTGCTCTCCGTCATTCCGGGGGTCCTTGCCGCCCTTGCCATTCTCTACGCAATTCGCCATATTCCCCATGCGACCGAGCGTCCACGCGTTCCATTCCGCATTCTCGTTCGCCCTTTACTCAAAGGCCGCCTGGGCCAGGTGCTTGTGGGAGTGAGTCTCTTTGAGGCTGGAAATGTGGCAACCACGCTGCTCATTCTCCGAGCAACACAACTGCTCACTCCAAGCCTGGGTTTGCAATCAGCAACGCAAGTCGCAATTGGTCTCTACGTTGGCTACAACGTGGCGGCCAGCATTGCCTCAGTTCCTGCCGGACGGCTGTCTGATCGGTGGGGAGCTCTTCGCATACTCACCGTGGGCGTCCTGTTCTTCCTGCTTGCCTATCTTGGTTTTGCCGTCTCTGCTCCCAATGTGGTTGTTCTGGCCGTGAGTTTCATCGTCGCGGGCCTGGCGATTGGATGCATTGAAACCAGTCAGCATGCGGCGGTCGCTTCCCTTGCTCCAGCTGATCTACGGGGATCAGCCTTTGGATTACTGGCGACGGTGCAAAGTTTTGGCAATATTATTGCTTCTGGAGTAGCCGGACTGCTCTGGACAGTCGTCTCACCCACTGTTGCCTTTGTGTACCTGGCGATATGGGCCTTGCTCTCATGTCTCGTCCTGGCAAGACTTCTGCTGCGTCGTCCTACCCCAAGCTAGCCATGTGTGGCTGGAGGAGAATCCCTCTTCCAGCCACACATGAACCGGAGCATCAACAACATCCACACCCGCAGGGGCATCCGCACCCACAAGGACATGGCTCACCTGAACAATCATACACAACAATTTGTTTCATGGGATTCCTCCTCGCGGCATCACCTCGTCTGAGAGAGCGATGCAGGACGTATCAAGACACGCACTAAATGGTTCGTGTTCATCGGGGTGGCAATTGACAAGCTGATGTTGGTACTGTTCAACCTGCACCCGGAGTTGTTCTAATTCAGCGATCTCCTGATCCAAAGCCGCAAGTCTGCCAGCAACTAGAGGATGCAGATCTTGCAGAACCTCAATACATCGAGCATTTGACGCACCATTCAGCAAGGGACTCAATTCCCCAAGCGGGACACCAAGTAACCGAAGACGACGTAGCAACGTCAAACGATTCACATCGGCCTGGTTGTAGCGCCGATAGCCATTCCTCGTTCGTTCTGGACTGGGAAGCAGACCGATACTCTCGTAGTAACGAATATTTTTCGCAGCAATCCCTGTGAGACGAGCGAGTTGCCCAATGGTCAAGGGTTTTGTTGCAGAAGTCACCCGTTGAGAACCTTCCTGGCTCTCTGGCAATCGTTGGATCAGCATCGGCTTTTTTCCACCTCCTTCTAGAAAAGAGTATATACCTTCCTATCACTGGAAGGTCAAGGGCGTATGAACACGATCTCTTTGTGAGAATGCGACAGGTTATGTGGCAAAAGGGAGTTCTTCATCGACCCATATGACGAAAATGAATGCCTACAAGCGTTCGTTCAAGGACACGACAAGATATATGGCAGGAGGCTTAAACTTTCGTTTGGCTTCTAGAGAGGCTCTAAGGCAATTTTGCGACACGAATCATGGCAGAGAAACGACAAGTTATCTGGCAAAGCACACACCGTTTGTTTGCTCACCGCCAAATACTCGGCGATGGAG
The DNA here is from genome assembly GCA_013695595.1 of Ktedonobacteraceae bacterium. Lineage (GTDB taxonomy): Bacteria > Chloroflexota > Ktedonobacteria > Ktedonobacterales > Ktedonobacteraceae > JACDAE01. The sequence goes on from JACDAE010000612.1 coordinate 3,376, forward strand.
GCCACAGACCATCCTTCAGCGTGAAGTTGCACAATGTTATGGCGGCGCTGCGCCGGATCAGGGGTGTCGTTGAAGAGAGGAAAGCGACGCATCTGGATGGATGGAGGCGGCCCAGAAGCCAACACCGTCTTGATCGAATGATGAGAGGGCCGCCGCTGGAAACGAGTATCGCAGATTTCTGCAATCTCACGGACGGACATGCTCGGCATTTCCACGCGCAGGTCAACGATCAACTGGCGCATGTCTGGTGGCAGGCTCCGCGCCGTTTCCTGTGCCTGTTTTCGCGGCCTGGAAGCGAAGAAGCTGACCATGCCTTGCTCATCAAAAGCGTCGGCCTTACGCTCCAGGCTAGTGCGTGGCTCACCTGTCTCTTGTGCCCGTTGAATCGTTGGATCACCGAAAAGCACAACAGGTCTCAAGAGTTCATAAGCCGTTTGTTCCGGCCAGAGCGTATATTGCTGGATGGTTTGCCAGTCTTCAGTATGTTCGTGCTGAACCCGCTTGCGTTTGGGCACTGTGCTTCCTCCAACACGATGAGATAGGCTGATGCATCAATCGTACCTGGATTTTTCCCCATTTGCAAGTCTCTGGGCGCTTTTTGCCCAATTCGAGTGCGCATCCCTTTCAAGCATCATACGGCGAGGTGTCCAATGACAATAGTAAAAATGAAAACAATGCCACCAACTAAACTTAGTGTACGAGCAATCTGAAAACTTCGTACTGACTGTTGATTTACATTCTTATAGTATTGATTACTTATTCCTAATTGGGCAGTTGCCATTCTGCTAATTCTAGTAGCGGGCTTCTTTGCTACCTTAGCTGCAAATATAGCAAGATCTTCGTCATCTAATGTTTCTAGATCTTCGATTTCTAAATTAGATAGCTCCAAAACTTTCTTTATTTGCTCGTTTAAGTCTTGTATCTGACCTCCTTGTTTGGCCGAATTGTCTTTTATTATATTACTGATAGAATCGAGCTTTTCTTGATTTGTAGCTTCCATCCTTTGGTAGTGGTCTTTAAAATCCTTTATAAGGTCGTCATATCTTTGTATAGCTTGCTCCTCGATTGTGGTGTCTAATTCTTCCAGACGCTTCTCTGATCTTTGGGAATAGCCTTTAAAATCCTTTATAAGGTCGTCATGTCTTTGTAAAGTTTGCTCCTCAATTGCGATGTCTAGTTCTTCCAGACGCTTCTCTGATCTTTCAGAGTGGCCCTTAAATGCTCTGTAAGATTATCGTAGCTTTGTGTAGCTTGCTCTCTGATAAATTTATCTAATTCTAAAAGTTGATGCTGAGATTCGTCTACAAGCGGAACAAGCATATCCTCGACAGTCTTTGACGTCTTAATCTGTAACTGTCCTAACTGAAGCTTTAATTCTCCATCCATAGTATCTAGTTGTTGATCAATATTGTTTAACGAAAGGTCAAAATCCGCCTTCATTTTACTGTAAATAGCAGAAGGCATTTGATCTACTAATTTTTCTATGGCGTCCATTAGCAAATCATTTCTTTCTTGATTGATTTTATTGATATTATCATAGGCTCCCGTGCTCTTTTCAGTAAAATCCTCCATAGATTCACTAATCGTATTGAGTTTATTTTGTGACTCTTGATAATGTGAAGAAAATTGAGACTCTATTTCGGCAAATCTAGCTACATGAGAAGAAAACTGCTTGTATACTTCATCAGTAAGGTTTTGATTTTGTACTACAAGCTTATCTTGAACAGTTTTTGTTAACTCCTCTTGGTACCCCAATATGTTTTGCAGTGTTTCTTGCAGCATCTCTTTTTGTAGCACGTCAGTGTCTAAAGGTGCTGTATTTCTCCTGGATTGAATTTTGTTCATTTGGCTATAATAGCCGACTTCCCAAGCATAATATCTATGTTTCTCGCTATAGTTGCCTACTTCGTCTGAAGTAAATATCTTGGAGTACTGTTGTCCGTTATCGCCCTGTAGCATAAAGATCTCATCTTGACTTGCACTTCCATCTTTGTAACTCAGACTAAGAATCCATCCCCATTTTTCTAGACGGACATCATCTCTAGGAACTTTTATAGCTGTTAATATCGTTCCATTGTTACCTTGTGAGTAAATAACGGAAATTGCCGACTGTGATGAAAGTTCTTTGAATGTAGGCATTCTATGTCCCCTCTCCAATTCTACTAAAAAATTTATTACCTAAATAGACGGAGCAACGTTTATTTTACCAAAAGCAATTATTGAGGTATTTATAATATTTTGGTTACTGCTTGGGATAGATGAAATTCAGGAGAGGACGGAGATAGTTGCGCTTGTCAAGGAGATGAAGAACAGAAATAGAGGCTTTTGTTCTCCTGCTAATTTTCAGCTTAGTAGTGCTTTCTAGTTATGGGCATAAAGTAAGGCGGAAAGCTTCTTTATGAGAATGCTTTCCGCCTTAGCTTGAATCGGGGTGAGAGGATTTGAACCTCCGACCACTACAACCCCATTGTAGTGCGCTACCGGGCTGCGCTACACCCCGCCATCTTTTGGGATGGGACAACAGTGATTCTAACAGAAATAGATCTGATCGTCAATAGTTTTGGGGATACTTTTTGAAATCTTCCCATATTGCGTGATGAATATCTGCAATATTTTGTCTTCTCAGTTCGCATGCAAGAAATGGGGCATTCTCTTCCAGGTAGTCAATATCATATTTACCCATAATGCACGGTTCAAGCCAACTTCGTCTACCCCGGATATATGTTTCGTCATTAAGCTTCAGCCTTTTGATAATCCTTGTAACACTCTCAGCCTCAGCCTTCTTTAGATTCTCCCCCAGTTTCATTTGTAGCGACGGAAAGTGGATGATAAACCAGCTATCCCGTACTGGTAAACCTATTTCTTTGAAAGAAAGGAATACACTGCCGAAGAACGGATTCACGTCATCTAACTTCCTGATGGATTGCTCAATCTGTTTTTCACTGAGAAACACGTTCTTTAGCTCCTTCGTAGCTTTCCTAAGCGAGATGTCTACACCTATTGGGAAAGGTGTAGTATCGCTCAAATGTTTTGTATTGACAATACCTTTGCATGGCATCTATTTATGTTATACTAGTAAAAGAGAACAAAATTTCTAATATCAAATGAAAGCTATTCTAAAGAAAGTGAGCTTGCTATGCTAAAGAACTATGACAATTTCTTTATTTCGCTAGACTTTCTTGCACAGATCTGCTAAAATAGTGACCAAAGTGTTATTATGGATGCGAAAAAGCGAGGATGGGGAGAGTAAGCATTCAGGGCATGCACAGGGAGAAGGGGCCACCGACTGCAAGCCCTTTTGCACGACCGCTCGCCGAAGTTCACCCCAGAGCTGGCTGTTGAATATCTTCACTCAATGAGTAGACAGCCCCGGCCCGTCACCGTTACCGGACAAACCAAGTGGAATTATGCCTTGATCCGCTTTGTGTATTTATGAAGCAGATCTAGAGCGATATTCAATATGGGTGGTACCACGGAGCTTGTTATGCCGACTTCGTCCCTGTGACGAGTGTCGGTTTTTTGGTTTTTGGAGGCTAGAATTACTATGCTAGGACAACTTGAGCAGTTGCTGGGGCAACTCGATGAGCTGCGGGCGCGGGCGATCGAGGAACTTGCACCGATTAATGCATCGGCCGCTCTGGAGGAGTGGGATACGCGCTACCTGGGACGCAATCGCGGCGAACTGAAAAATCTTTCTTCTGTGATGCCGAAGCTGGCGAAGGATGAGCGGCCAGTCGTGGGGCAGAAGATGAATGCGGTAAAGACCGAGCTGGAGCGTGAGTTGGCGACGAAGCGCGAGCAGTTGCGCCAGCGCGAGTTGATGCTCACTTTAGAGAACGAGCGCATCGATGTGACGCTGCCCGGCCGCGCCCTCCCCGCTGGGACGATGCACCCAATCTCGCGCATCATTCTGGAGGTGACGCAGATCTTCGAGCGTATGGGCTTTGGGATCGTGCAGGGTCCAGAGGTGGAGACCGATTACTATAATTTCCAGGCCCTGAATATCGCCGAGGACCACCCCGCACGCGATATGCAGGATACCTTCTGGGTCGAGCCGGGTCAGATATTGCTACGTACCCAAACATCCCCAATGCAGATACGCACGATGAAGCAGAATCAGCCCCCCGTCCGCGTGGTGGTTCCCGGCAAGGTCTATCGGAACGAGGCGATTGACGCGACGCACGAGGCGATGTTCCACCAGATTGAGGGCCTGCTGGTCGATGAATATTGCACGATGGCCGATCTCAAAGGGTGCCTGGAGCGGTTTGCCCACGAGATGTTCGGTCGCGACCGCCGCCTGCGCTTCCGCAGTAGCTACTTCCCCTTCACGGAGCCAAGTGCGGAGGTGGATATTAGCTGCGGACTCTGCGGCGGCAAGGGCTGTCGCTCCTGCAAGTATAGCGGCTGGCTCGAAATTCTGGGTTCGGGTATGGTGCATCCGAAGGTGTTGCGCGAGGTTGGCTATGATCCCACAAAATATCGTGGTTTCGCCTTTGGCATGGGTGTAGAGCGCATCGCCATGTTGAAGTACGACGTTGGAGAGATCCGCCTCTTCTCCGGCAACGATTTACGCTTCTTACGCCAGCTCTAAACAC
>JACDAE010000626.1 GCA_013695595.1 Ktedonobacteraceae bacterium
GGCCAGCGTGAAGGGTGCGCCGCTAAAGCCAATCAACGGCAAACGGCGACTCTCCAGCTCCTGCCGCGTCAGCCCGATCGCCTTTAAGGTAAACCAGAGGCTCTCTTCAGGTTCTGGCGTCCGCAGAGCCTCCACATCCGCACGCGTGCGCACCGGGTTATGAATAACGGGCCCCTCGCCTTTGCTAAAGCTGAGATCAAGTCCCATCCCCTCAAGTGGCGGCAGAATATCAGCGAAGATGATCGCCGCGTCAAGATCGAATGCCTTGATTGGCTGCATGGTCACTTCACAGGCCAGTTCGGGGTTTTTGATAATCTCCAGAATAGAGTATTTTTCGCGCAGGTTCCGATATTCTGCCATATAGCGACCAGCCTGGCGCATAAGCCAGATCGGCGTGGTATCTACTTCCTGCCGCTGACAGGCCGCGAGAAAACGGTTCATGGTGCTTCTCCTTTGACTCTCTTTATTCCTCAAGCCAACGTGTGGCATCCTTCGCAAAATAGCTGATCATCATATCAGCTCCCGCGCGTTTAATACTGAGCAGGCTTTCAAGAGCGGATCGACGCAGGTCAATCCATCCCTGGAGAGATGCGGCGTGCAGCATGGCATATTCGCCGCTGACCTGATAGGCTGCAATAGGAATGGGATGCGCCTGACGCACCTGATGAAGGATATCGAGATAAGGCAGTGCGGGCTTGACCATCAGCATATCGGCCCCCTCGGCGATATCCAGCGCGGCCTCCTTCAAAGCCTCACGCTGATTGGCTGGATTCATCTGATACTGGCTGCGGTCGCTAAACTGGGGCGCACTCTCGACGGCATCGCGAAATGGCCCATAAAACGCACTGGCATATTTCACTGCATAGCTCATGATCGGGAGGTGCTGAAAACCAGACTCATCCAGGGAATGCCGGATGCCCTGCACCATGCCATCGATCATCCCGGACGGCGCGATGATATCGGTGCCGGCCTGTGCGTGCACCATCGAGGCTCGCCCCAGGATCTCAAGAGTTGGCTCGTTGAGCAGGTAACCTTCCTTTAGATGCGGCATGTAGTGCTGCGAACCGACATGATTGATGATGCCACAATGCCCATGATCCGTATATTCACAAAAGCACATATCGGAGATGACCAGCAGGTCAGGCACCGCATCTTTAATTGCACGAATCGCGCGCGGCACGATCCCCTCTGGATTGTAGTTCTCGCTGCCAGAAGCATCCTTGTGGCTCGGAATACCAAAGAGTATAATGGCTAGAATACCCATGTTCGCAATCTCTCTGGCCTCGCGCACAACGCGGTCCACCGACCACTGATACTGGCCCGGCATAGATTGAATGGGATTCTGAATATCCTTCCCCTCCCGTACAAAGAGCGGATAGATAAAATCCTGTGGACTAAGCGTTGTTTCCTGCACTAATTGGCGCAAGGCTGCTGCCCCACGCAAGCGGCGGGGACGCGCCTGAGGAAATGTTGCTATCTCAGACATAAAGCGGATTTCCTTTCGCTAAAATAGGTCTCCAATTCCGCAACCAGACCCTCAATGGTATGCTCAGCTGGCATAACTCCTACGATAAGTCCCATATTTTGTATTGCCTGTGCCGTCACCGGGCCAATACAGGCCAGGCAGACATGCGTCAGCAGCGAGAGATCCGCCCCTTCTGCTTGTAAACGACGCACACAGTTTGCGACAGTAGAAGCGCTGGTGAACGTGATGGCATCGACTTGTTGCTCTTGTAGAAGCGTACTCAGGTGTACTCCACCCTCGCCCTGTACAGTGCGATACGTCACCTGCGTGGTAATCGTGGCCCCAGCCGCAGCCAGTTGCTCGCGCAACACGGGCCGCGCTTTTTCCGCCTGCAATAGCAGAACGCGTGCAGGTAATACTGGCTTGATCAGCTCAACGAGCGCTTCTGCGACATACTCTTCAGGGATCACGCTGGCCTGCATCCCCAACAATCTCTGGGCCGCCTCCGCTGTAGCTGGCCCCACACAGGCCAGTGCCAGGCCAGATGGGGTAAGCAGACCCATTGTCTCCAACCGCTGACTGAGAACCGTCACGGCATTGGCGCTGGTCAACACGAGCCAGTCGAAGGCTCCGGCAGCCATCTCGCGCAATACACGGTCCAGTTGCCGTGTATCCTCTGGTGGAACGATGGCGATACATGGATAGAGCAACGCCTCTGCACCGTGTTGCGTAAGCAATGAAGAGAGCTCTTTTGCCTGATGCCATGCCCTGGTGACCACAATCCTCTTCCCCTGCATTATTGCGCCTCCAACATATCCAGCGCCCCTTGCCCCAGCGCGGATTGAGCCAGATCCAGACCCGCCTGCTCAGCCAGAGTGTGTGCCTCGTCGATCACCAGAACGCTTGGAATATCGACACTTGCACGCACGGTCAGTTGAGTATGGCCATCGAGGGCACAGACCCGACCGGTGAGATGGAGCACCTCGCGCTCAATTTGCGCATGGGCGGCAATCGGCATCGAGCAGCCACCACCCAGGCCCTTTAAGAAAGCCCGTTCGGCGGTCACTGCCAGCCATGTCTCGCGGTGAGTGAGATCTGCCAGAAGGCTCAGCCATTCGATCTCGTCACGACACTGGACTCCCAATGCGCCTTGACCCGGTGCAGGCAACATATCCTCAAAAGGGATCTCCCATCCCGTCTCAGCACCATATTCCAGGCGTTCCAACCCTGCCTGAGCCAGTACAATCGCATCATAAGCACCATTGGCATCAAGCGCCTTGCGGATCCGGGTCGTAATATTCCCGCGTGTATCGACAATCCGCAAATCTGGGCGCAGATGGAGCAGTTGCGCCTTACGTCGCTGGCTGCTTGTGCCCACGGTTGCCCCCTCTGGCAGAGTCGTCAGCGTATACCCATGCCGGCTCACCAGTACATCGGCAGGATTGGCACGCGGCGGAATAGCTCCAATAGTGAGTCCGCGTGGTGATTCCGTGGGGAGATCCTTCAAGCTGTGTACAGCGATATCGATGGATCTTTTATATAATGCAGCCTCCAGTTCCGCCGTAAAGACTCCTTTACCCCCGATCTGTGGGAGCGGCAGATCGAGTATCTGATCACCGGAGGTATGAATAATCTCAGTTTTGACCTCCAGGCCATGATACGTTCCTTGCAACAGTTCACCAATGTACCTGGTCTGCCAGCGAGCGAGCATTGATCCCCGCGTGCCCAGGTGGACGAGAGCAATTGCTTTCAGCATCGTTTTATCTCCCTTCTTACTGCTTTCCCATTTCCTGTTACATCACTCTTTGACTACTACTCTATCAATCCATCTGCTCTACAGGCGTAAGCGAAGCATCAAGCCCGAAAAGATCCTGCAATGCTTGAATATAGATCAAGCCTTCGCCGGAGATGGCATGGGCCTTTAGACGCTCCGTTGGCTCATGTAGCATCTTATTGACAATGCGATGGACCACCTGTACAACTGCACGCTGATGCTGCTGATTCAATCCCTCCATCCGATTTAAGGCGAGCTTAACCTCTGCATCAGCCTGCGCAGACACTTTGCTGCGAAAGCTGGTCAGGACGGGTATCACCTGGCGACTATGTAACCAGTTCAGAAAACGCTCGGCTCCCTCCTTCAGAATGACTTCAACCTGCGGGATGGCGGCCTGGCGTAGCGCCAGATTTTTATCCACTGCGGCTTGCAGGTCGTCAATGTTGTAGAGGTGCACGGCAGGCAGGTCGGCGACGATAGGCTCAATATCACGCGGGACCGCAAGGTCCACAATGGTCATCGTCCGCTCCCTACGCTGTTGCTGAGCCGCCTGAATAGCTTCGCGCTTCAGAATAATGCCCGGAGCACCCGTGGTAGAAATCAACACATCGGCCCGGATCAGAGCCTGTGGAAGAGCCTTCCAGGGCAAAGCTTTGCCCTGAACCTGCTCCGCCAGATCCATCGCCCTGGTCTGCGTGCGATTAATGCAGGTAATGCTCTCGACATGGTGCATCTTTAACGCTTTGGCCGCCTGCATGGCTATCTCACCAGCACCAATGATCAGAACCTGCGCAGAGGCAAGATCCCCTACTTTCGTCTTTATCAGTTGGACCGCTGCATGGCTGGTCGAGACGGTATGGCGGCTAATAGGCGTCTCAGTATAGACGCGTTTTCCGGTACGCAACACTTCTGCCAGCAGATGAGAGAGCACAGTACCTGCTGTATGTGCCTGTCGAGCCGCATTAAACGCCTCACTCACCTGCCCGATAATTTGCGGCTCACCCAGAATCATCGAATCCAGGCCGGACGCCACACGCATCAGATGCTCTACAACTTCGGGACCCGCCAGGCGATAGAAATGCTCATCCAGGCTTCCCCAACGAAAGCTCCCCTGCTGCATCAAAAATTGCTCTATTGCTTCCCAACCTGCTTGCTTATCACGCACCACCGCATAGATCTCAAGACGGTTACATGTCGAAAGGATCATGGTTTCGCATAAAGACTCAGAGGAATCCTCCTCTACCACCATCAAGTAATTGCGATAAAAATCATCTAACGCAGCCCCTAGCTGCTCAGGTGAAAATGAAAGCTGTTCTCTCAATTCAAGTGGTGTTGTCTTATGATTTAAACCAAGAAGGATAAGAGCCATAATGACCAATCTCCTCTTCTATTACACAAATTACGCGGCTTTCTCTCCTGTTCCACCCCACGTCTCTTCCTCCCCAACAATCTGTCTGAACGTTTGTACATATACCAAGGATACTCAGAAAGCGTGAAAATGGTGAACAACACCCTTCACCTTTTTTTTCACCATTTTCATCATTTCACTCAGGTATCCATCAAAACTTGTTCGCCAGTACAAAGAAAAATCAATTGTATTTCTTATAACTCTTTATAAAATATTTGAGCAATTTTTCATATCCGATAGCTAAATACTTAAGACATTGACAAATCATTAAATTATGCGTTATTATTAGAAAAGATCTTTATAGAGGAGGGAAAGCGATCATGTCACACTTCGAAGCGATCGATCCAGAGACGGTTCGATTGGTTCAATCCTCGGGTCCTTCAGAAACACTACTCAAGCTGGTGTTTGAAACCTTTCAGGCCCTGGGCGATCCAACACGCTTGAAAATCCTGTACGCACTAATTAAGAGCGAGGTATGTGTTCGAGACCTTGCTATCCTGGTCGGAGTTTCGGAATCGGCGATCTCTCATCAACTGCGTATTCTGCGTGATCGCCGCCTGGTTACCCAACGACGTAATGGCAACATAATTTACTATTCACTCAATGATGGTCACCTGGCGGTGCTCTTTCGGGAGGCTGAATACCATGCAGACCACGTCCACCAGAACATTGCAAACCACCCATATCCGTGACGACCGCACCCGGAGAAGACCCAGGCGGCACGCTTAGATGCACAAAACGTGCCGCCTGGATCTCTTTTCTTTAGGGTGTGACCTCGATTTTCATACTCTCATTGAGAGCATAGCCAGCGAAGACATACTCACTCAGCCCTGCAGGTGGTGGCAGGTAACATCCCTCCTTCACCATCTCCTCGATGTAGTCATAGAGGGCCACCACCAGTTCAGGACGATTCAGCGAATGGAACCAGATAGGCTGGCCCGCAAAGAAAAGCAGGGCTACATTCGCCAATGAACACGGACCAAGACAGGCGGTAAAGGTAAGATGCACCTTATTGCGGAGCCTACGCCGTTCCCACTCTGTATGATACAGATCATGCGAAAGTGGCGCAAAATCGCGCTCAGTCCTCCCACAACAACAACCCAATTCACACACAAAGAGCTGCCCACGCTGAGCCACCACGTTGATCTGGCTGCCATCCTCAAGAGTCACATACTGCTTTCCCATCAGGTCTTCTCCTTTTTTCTAATCGCAGTAACAACATGCTCCCATTAAGAATGCCCTCAATAG
>JACDAE010000646.1 GCA_013695595.1 Ktedonobacteraceae bacterium
CGTGAGCATGTGCCGTCCGCACCAATCAGGATGCTTGTGGTGAGTGTGCTTAATTCGCCGGGCGCGGATAATTTCCCCACCTCTATATGCATCTGCCCATCTTGCTTTTGTGTGGCGTCAAGAAACATCGTATCGCACTGGATCGTTGCGCCATGTTCCTGTGCCTGTTCTGCAAGCCAGCCCAGCATGCCTGTAACGTCGGCCATGTAGAAGCGATAGGCTGCAGAACTGATCTCAAGTGGTGCGTGATTGGGTGGTTGGATATGGACGCGTCGGACAGAGTTCATCAGGTAGCGTGCAGGCACGTCGAGGAAGTCGAGGACATCGCTAAAGAGGACGCCGACGGTACGCACGATACCGCCGACTTTGCTATCACGTTCCAGAACGAGCACGCGCATGCCAAGCGTTGCGGCGAGGCTGGCAAAGTTCAATCCGGCGAAACTGGCACCCACGACGATAGCATCATAGTGATTGGACGAGGGCATAACGTTATTTTCCCTGCTATGGTGTTGTAGAGACGCTCACGCTGGATTATAGTCAGTTTTTAGGCAGGATTGCAAACGGAGAGAACGTGATTTGCCCTTTTTGTTGGGGTTGTTTTTTAGGAGGCAATTCGCTACACTGAACGGTACAAAATGTGCCTGGAAGAGCCGTGAAAGAGTGTTGGGGCTTCCGGTGAATAAGGAGGAAAGATGAATAACGCGTTATTACTACCAATTATCGTTGTGCTTGTCGTGCTGCTGATAGGATATATCCTTTTGGCACCGAGGCGGCGCAGGCATCAAGCGATCCATCATCATACAAAGAGGAGGGTTGTCAAAAATCTGCTCAAGCGTGTGGATCATGGTGCACGTGTCGCCATTGAGCATGGGCATCAGCGCAGCCCGCTCTGGCCAGGGGTGGCGGATGCGCATCTATTGCGGGAGCCATCGTGTGTTGTATGTGGGTATCGAGGCAGGCATGTGCAGGTACATCATGTCAAGCCGTTCCACCTGCACCCAAATTTAGAGTTGGACCCAAACAATCTGATCACATTATGTGAGGCCGGGGGGAGAGAGCACCACCTGATACTTGGTCATCTTGATTCGTGGCAATCCTATAATGAGCATGTGCGTGCCGACGCTAAACACTATTATCGCAAGACGGCGGCACAGATCCGCGATGATCTGCGGTGGAGGAAGATGATGGTGGAGAGGCCATAATGTAATATCAAGCCGCTTCTGCATGTAAGCGGGGTAGTATGCTATAAAGTGTCAATTTTAGGCCCAAAGTCCTGTAATGATGGGTTTAGAATTGACATCACTATATGTGTTTGTTACGATAATAGATGAAGAGGTATAAAGTAGTTGTTATACAGGACATAATGGCATGTGTGATTTTGGGAGAGAGAGATGGGTGGGGATTAAGCATAAGAGATTGGGTAATTTGGGCATAATTTTGGGGATGAGTGAGTGTAAACGTCCATATATTGTAGAACATGGTGCCGGTATTCTTTAAATTCGCATATTATTATTATTAATAAATGTGTTATCCATCTCGTAGGGAGTATGAAAAGATGGGCGATGTGTTGATAGAGCTTGGAAGGCCAGATGAAGCCCTAAAGGCATATCAAAATGCAAAGTCAAATGTGTTCAAGACTGAAGCATCAAAAGAAAAAATAGTCGCCCTTTCACAGGAAATCGCACGAGCTTTTTTCAAATGGGCAGATATAAAACAGAATGAGGGATTGGAGGAGTTTGATAGCTTGATAAAGTTATGGCCTGAAGTAGCTCTTAAAAGGAACAAAGCTAATATGATTGCAAGTTTTGGGCAGCTAGAGAAGGCTCTTGAGTTGTATAATAAAGCGATTGCAGAAATCTCCAATGATGCCTTCCTTTTTAAGGAACGGGGAGATATATTTCTTAGACTCAATCGTTTTACTGATGCACTTGATGACTATAATCGCGCTATTACGATTAATCCCGGTTATGAGAAAGCAAAGGAGTGTAAAAGTGAAGTGCTTGTATCTTTAATTAGGGAGCGAGATAAGATAGGGGAAAGCTTGCGCCGTGAAGAACAGGGTGATAATCCAGAATAGCAAGTATTTCTGAATTGGAGCAAGTATATGCAAACAGAAAAAATAAAAAAGAATGAGTGCCCTACTTGTGGTCACCAAAATGATATATATACCCAATTTTGTATAGAATGTGGAACAATATTAGAAAAACCAGATTTCATATCAAATAAACACTCAGAGCTATTAATAACTGATTCAGTGCAAAGGTCGTTTAATAGTGATTTTGCGATAGACATAACTGTTGCAGAAAAAGTACTAGGCCAATCGGCAACAAATCGATTAGGACAGGATACTCCCATACTAGCGCCTTCTTTACCGCCGGCTTCTTCTGCCAGGAAAACGAAATCGAAACGCAATAGGCTCATTGTAGTTACCATAACTATCCTTACTATTCTTATTGCTGTGTTTCTTTTTTCGAATTTGTTGGTTAGAACTAGCATTCCTATTTCTAGAAGTAGCCCTACAGGTCTGGGCGAGTTCAAAGTATTGAATGGCGAACTTCTCGGTGTGAATGATGGCTCATTTGCCCCGTTTCTGAGTAAAAATGATGGGCAACTCAAGCAGCAAGCGGCAGATCAATTGAAGCAAGGGCATACTAGCCAGGCCATCTCACTGTGGCAGGCGGCTATTCACGTCAAAAATAATGATGCAGAAGCATGGATCTATGTTGAGAACCAGAGAGTCTTGCTCAGTGGAGTACCTTATTTTACGCTGGTTGCTATTTATTGGAACCGTCTGGTTCTGGTCTCAGCGACTTGCAGGGCATCTATGTGGCTCAGCACGAGTTTAATAATGGGAACCATGGTTTTCGTATCCGCATTTTGATTGCCAACTCCGGCACGGATATCAATAATGTCACGGCGATTGCGCAACAGATTGTGAATATCGCCAATCAGGATAAAACCGTTGTAGGCGTGATCAGTTGGCTGAGTTCGGCTGAAAATATCACCGCCTTGTCAATTCTTGCTGCTGCTCATATTTCGATGATCTCTCCCTCCGCATCAAGCGATACATTGACAAATAGCTCTCCGTTCTTTTTCCGTATCGTTCCCCCCAACAAAGTGCAAGGGAAGGAAAGTGCACTGTTTGCTGAGCATGCATTGCATGCCCAGAAGGTTGTCGTCTTTATTGATAATAACGATCCATACAGTCAAAATCTGGCTCAGAATTTTGAAAAACAATTCAGACAAGATGGCAAGACAATTCTGAAAGAAGAACCTTTTATGACGGATCAGACTACAAAAATCGGGAACCTTATTCAGGATGCCCTGCAAACAAAGCCTGATTTGCTCTATTTTACTAATCGTGACACCAGCGATGTTGCGCATTTCCAGGATGCATTGCCAACTACCGGCCCTTTTGCACAATTACCGGTCCTGTCTAGCGATGAAGGAGGTTATGTGCTTCGCAAAGCTGGCCAGGATCGTTGGTACTTTGCCTCGTTTGCCTTTGCAAATGTCGTCGATAAATTGACCGGTTCTACCCCTCTTTTTTATCAGGACTATAGCGACGCTTTTAATTCTGATGGCCTGAAGAAGCCTGGCTTCTACGGGTATACACGCCCGAATGACATTTCCATGCTGTCCTATGATGTAACCTCTGTTTTTCTGAAAGCGACGCAACAGGTGATCGACAAGAACAAGATTGCGCTAACTTCAGCAGGCTTGCGGCGGGTAACGCCGGATCTTCTGGCCAGCACATTGCCTGCCATCAGCTTTTCAGGTGTAAGTGGGTTGATTGCCTTTGACTCTGATCATAATCCAGTCAATAAAGCCATCATTTTCCTGGCGGTATCAGCAAGTGGTATCTACATGAAAGACTGGCGGGGCTGTTTTACGAAAGATATCTGTCATACATGAGCCGATTGATCGCATTGGAGAACACTCCCTTGTTTCCCTAACATGCCTGGTTGTATGCTATATAGAGATTCTCTTTCTTACGCGTGTTCGGCATACCCAATCAGGCAACAACGTGGACTTTGACAAACAAACAGAGGCGGGTAATGACGAAATGGGAACTGGTACGCCAGTTTCCCAGCCCTTAATCCATGATCCCTATCGTGCCCTGCGCTTTCGCAATTTTCGTTTCTTATTTCTCGGTACCTTTATTGCCGCCGTTGGTGAGCAGATGGTGAACGTTGCCATCGGCTGGGAACTTTATAATCGCACTGGCTCCTCACTGGCACTGGGCCTGGTTGGATTGGTACAGGTCATTCCGACCCTGCTACTCTCTCTGCCCGGTGGATACCTGGCAGATCGCTTTGATCGCAAGCGTATCGTGCTCGTTACGCTGCTGATCATCATGCTCTCATCGGTTGGTCTGACCGTGCTCTCCTTTTTGCATGGCCCCGTCTTTCTTATTTATGCCTGTCTGTTATTGTTTGGCATTGGGGTGGCCTTCAATAATCCTGCTGCTTCGGCTCTGCTTCCCCAGACGGTGCCTGAGAGCGCGTATAGTAGTGCGGCGACGTGGAGTAGTAGCTCATGGCAACTGGCTTCCGTGCTGGGACCAGCTCTTGGCGGCCTGGTGATTGCGTTCAGCGGTAGTGCCACACCTGTATACGCGTTCAATGTGGGAGCCGTGCTCATTTTTACGCTCTTGATCGCGCTGCTCCGCGTACAGCCACGAGAGGTTCCTGCTCTGCCTCCCACAAAGGGTTTTGCGTCTTTATTGGAGGGGGTGAACTTTGTACGTCGTACGCAGGTTATTCTGGCGGCGATCTCGCTCGACCTGTTCGCGGTCTTGCTTGGCGGGGCAACGACGCTGTTGCCCGTTTTCGCAAAGGACATCTTGCACGTAGGACCGGCTGGCCTGGGCTGGCTACGCGCTGCACCATCTATTGGCGCAATTACTGTGGCATTTTGTCTCACATATCTCCCACCTCTTAAACACGCTGGTCGCACGCTGCTCCTGTCGGTGGCTGGCTTTGGTCTGGCGACGATTGTCTTTGGCTTCTCGCGTTCCTTCTGGCTCTCACTGGCGATGCTTTTCTTGCTAGGTGCCTTCGATAACATCAGTGTCGTCATTCGCAGCACCTTGCTATTGTTACGTGTGCCGGACTTCTTGCGTGGACGCATCTCAGCAGTCAATAATATTTTTGTGGGCGCATCCAATGAATTGGGCGGTTTTGAATCTGGTATTACCGCTCAATTGTTTGGTCCTACACTTTCGGTGGTTGGTGGCGGTATTGGTACCCTTCTAGTTGTTTTGCTGATTGCTCTGCTGAGCGCTGAGATGCGTCGTCTGGGGACATTGCAGGGGAAAGTTGAGCGGGCACCAAAAATGCTCCCCGATCCATAAAGGACCGGGGAGCACATAAATGGTTATTCCCCTGGTCGCTCGGAAGCCTCTAAGCGCTCCCGCATCTGATCAAAGGTTGCGGCGTCGATCTCACCACGGGCGAAGCGCTGGCGCAAGATCTCCTGTGCAGATGCCTGTGGCACCGGCGGCTGATACGCGAACGGTGGCTGACCCGGACGTGGTGCAAATGGAGGCCGCGAAGCGATCCCCGCACCACTGAAACGGCGTACTAATAGTCCGATCAATAGGACGAAGAGTACCAACCAGAAGAGACTACTCAACAACATAAGTGGTCCATGAAGCATGAATAGCGGTGGTGCATATCCCATATGCATAGTTTTTATAACCCTCTCTAAAAGAAACACGTGTTTTTACGTGCGTTCTCCTATGAACTTTATAGAGTGACATTGTCGATCATCCACCTGGAAACATGTTTGTCTATCCAGATTTCCAGGTGGTGCTGCTACGCTCTAGCATCTATAGAGAGGATACACTTTAATTATCAAAAAACTGTTACGGATCTGTAGCAGTTTTGTAACAAATTTGTAACAAGAAATACAACTTCCCCTATCCCTCATTTTCTCTAGAAGCGTTGCTGGCATCTTCCTTATGCGAAAATGTTCTTCAACGCAGCCAACATTGAAGTAGAAGCAATGGTCGTCAGGAGCTAAATTGTAGTAAGATGCTTGCATAGAATTTCTCTAGTATTGTTATACAGCGCGAAAGGCATATGCATATGAGTGAACGGACAGATGCCCTTCTGGGCCAGATGACGCTCCAGGAAAAAGTATCGATGCTAGCAGGTGCTTCGATGTGGTACACCGTTGCCATTGAGCGGCTTGGGATACCAGCTCTCAAGGTGACGGACGGCCCCAATGGAGCGCGTGGTGAGGGGAACTTTTCTGATGGTGTGAAGTCGGCCTGCTTTCCAGCAGAGATATCGCTTGCCTCCACGTGGAATACAGAACTGGTGCAGCGTGTCGGGCAGGCACTGGGTCAGGAGGCGAAGACGAAGGGTGCCCAGGTCCTGCTTGGCCCGACCGTCAATATTCATCGCTCACCTCTCAATGGGCGCAACTTTGAGAGCTTCTCCGAAGATCCCTTTCTCTCCTCTCGACTGGCCGTGGCGTATATCACAGGCGTCCAGAGCCAGGGCGTCGGTACAGCGGTCAAACATTATGTCTGCAACGATTCCGAATTTGAGCGTAATAGTATCAGCTCAGAGGTTGGTGAACGCGCACTACGCGAAATCTATCTGCCCGCCTTTCAGGCCGCTGTACAGGAGGCGCAGGCCTGGTCGGTTATGTCCGCATATAATAAGATCAACGGCACCTTTGCCAGTGAAAATCCCTATACCCTGCAAGATATTTTACGGAAAGAATGGGGTTTTGCTGGTATCGTTATGTCCGATTGGTTCGGCACGCAGAGCACCACTCCCTCGGTCAATGCTGGCCTCGATCTGGAGATGCCTGGCCCATCGATCTGGCGCGGCGAGAAAGTGCTTAAAGCGATTGAGAACGGTGAGATAGATGTCGCAACGATTGACGAGAGCGTGCGTCGCCTGCTCCTTCTGATCACAAAAGCTGGCTTATTTGAACATCCCGAACATGTTTCTGAGCAGGCCCTTAACCTGCCTGAGCATCAAGCCCTTGCACGTGAGGCCGCTGCTGAAGGTATCGTTCTGCTCAAGAATGAGCGCCATATCCTTCCTCTGCAATCCGAGAAGCTCACCTCGCTTGCAATTATTGGGCCGAACGCAAAGACGGCGCGTATTATGGCGGGAGGAAGCGCCCAGGTTAATGCCTACTATGCGATTTCACCGTTTGAGGGGATTGTAGCCAGGGCGGGCGATGCCGTCAAAATCGGCTATGAACTCGGCTGCACTAATCATAAAATGCTGCCCTTGCCAGACCTTGATCTTCTGCATGCGCGCGAAGGTGCAGCCGAACGAGGATTGACAGCCACCTATTTCGATAGTGCTGACTTTTCAGGCCCGGTGGCCCTGACCATGGTAACTGAAACGACCGATCTGAGCTGGTTTGGTCAGCCGCCTGCCCCTGTGAATGCGCAACGCTTCTCTGTACGTTGTTCAGGCCTCTTTACGCCACGTGAGACGGGCTCTTACACTTTTGGTTTGTCCAGTGCTGGTTTAAGTCGGTTGTCTATCGATGGGCAAGAGGTAGTCGATAACTGGACGCGACAGACTCCGGGCCAGACCTACTTTGGGATGGGATCAACCGAGGTAACAAGCACAATCGATCTGGTTGCTGGACAGGATTATGCGCTGACGCTTGAATATAGCAAGGGCGAGAATATACCGATATCTGGTGCACGCATGGGGTGTCTGCCTCCTCTGCCTGCCGATGCTATCGAGCGAGCGGTTGCGCTGGCGGCTGCCTCGGATGTTGCGCTTGTGTGTGTCGGCTTAAGTGGCGAATGGGAGAGCGAGAGCTTCGATCGGCCAGATATGGAACTGGTGGGCGAGCAGGTCGCGCTGATTGAGAAGGTTGCGGCGGTCAATAAGAATACCGTTGTGGTGCTGAATACAGGTTCTCCAATTACGATGAACTGGCTTGATCAGGTTGGAGCGGTCGTCCAGGCGTGGTATCCAGGCCAGGAGTGCGGCAATGGGCTGGCCGATGTGCTCTTTGGTGTGACGAATCCTTCGGGCAAGCTGCCCCAGACATTTCCTGTGCGCTTAGAGGATAATCCCGCCTATATCAATTATCCAGGTGAGAATGGGCGTGTCCATTATGGTGAGGGGGTGTTTGTTGGGTATCGTTACTACGAGAAGAAAAAAGTTGCGCCTCTCTTTCCCTTTGGTTTTGGTCTTTCCTACACGACGTTCCTATACGACGCATTGCAGTTGAGCGCCCAGGAGATTGGCCCGAATGATACGCTAGAGGTGCGCGTAGATATTACAAATACGGGTCAGGTCGTGGGTAAAGAGATCGTGCAGCTTTATGTACGGGATGTTGCTGCCAGCCTGCATCGTCCCAAAAAGGAGCTAAAAGCCTTCGCCAAAGTTCAGCTAGAGCCGGGCGAACGCAAGACGGTCACGCTCTCCATCAAACGCGATGCGCTGGCTTATTATGATGATCTGGCCCGCGAATGGATTGCGGAGGCGGGCGAATTCGAGGTTCTGGTTGGAGCATCGGCGCAGGATATCCGGACAACAGCGAGGTTCACCCTCACATCCAGTGATCATTTTGGTGGACATCCCGTGCAGGAAGGGAAACGTTTTGGAATGCAGAGCACGATAGGTGAGCTGCTTGCCAACGACGCTACCCGCGCCATGGTGGACTCATACATGCCCGGCGTAAGCAATATGGAGGAGGTTGCGATGGTGAAAAATTGGACACTGGAACAGGTTGCCGGTATGGTGCCCGATATGGTGACCCCTGACCTGTTGCAACGTATTATTGGCGACCTGGAAAAGATGTAATTGGGAAGAGGCGAACGGGCGGGCTTGTACACCGCGCCCGTACACCGCGCCCGTACACCGCGCCCGCCCGCCCGCTCCCTTCGGTATGACGCGCGTTTATTTTGGCGCGGCATGCAAGAATACATACAATGGGGCAAGCACCAGCGTAATCGTGCTCAACAGTTTGATAAGTACATGGAGTGAAGGCCCGGCGGTATCCTTGAAGGGATCGCCAACCGTGTCGCCCACCACGCTGGCTTTATGTGCCTCACTCTTCTTGCCCAGAATGATGCCGTTGGGGTCGAGGCTGCCCACCATCTCGCCCTGCGCATTGACACGCAGATAGCCAGCTTCGATGTATTTCTTTGCGTTATCCCAGGCACCCCCACCGTTGTTCAGGAAGAGAGCCATGACAATACCGCCCATTGTGCCAACCATCAGCAGGCCAGCCTCAGCTTGAGGGCCAAGGATGACACCGACCGCAACCGGCGTCAGGACAGCGACGAGACCCGGCATGATCATTGCGCGTAGTGCCCCACGCGTGCTGATATCCACGCAGCGAGCATAGTCGGGATCGACGCGATCAGCAGGATTCTCGGCCATGATTTTCGGATTTTCGCGGAACTGGCGTCGCACCTCTTCGATCATGCGTTTCGCCGCAGCCCCCACCGCACGAATAGCCAGGGAGCTGAAGAAGAAGATCAGCGTGATGCCGATCAGGGCCGCGATGAAAACAGGGATGTCGGCCAGATTCACATTGTAGACCGCAGGATTGTGTTCGTAGGTGTAGAGCACGTTCAGGTAGGCGCTGAAGAGCAGGAATGCAGCTAATGCCGCCGAGCCAATGCCGTAGCCCTTTGTCAGCGCCTTGGTTGTGTTCCCAACACCGTCCAGGGCATCAGTAATATTGCGTACCGATTCAGCCTGTCCACCCATTTCGGTGATGCCGCCAGCATTATCGGTAATGGGGCCGAAGGTATCCATCGCGAGAACATATGCGCAACTCATCAGCATACCCATCGTGGCTGCAGCGGTGCCGAAGATACCGCCAGAATTGATCACGTTCGCGGCACCCGCAACCGTTGGAAAGGTAACCTGGCTGCCAAGGAAGTAGGATAGCCCTAACGCCCCGCAGATCGCCAGGACTGGCAGGGCGACGCATTCGAGGCCAACGGCGATGCCGGTGATGATCGTGGTCGCTGGCCCTGTAAGGGTAGATGCAGCGATCTCACGCACTGGCCGCCAGGTACCCGCCGTATAATATTGCGTGATATAGACGAACGAGATGCTCAGCAAGATACCAACTGTACCGGCCAGTCCGAACCAGACCCATGCAGGCAGGCCGAGAGAGGCGCTTTTGGCCCCATTCAGGAGCAGATAACTGGCGAGAAAGATGCCCACAACGGCGACGGCACAGGTGATCAGGTAGCCGTACGTTAGTTGTGCCATCGCGATGGCACCGGGATCGCGCCCATTGGCCTGATCCGGCTCAACAACTGCCGAGGGACGCACGTAGAGTAGACCGATTGCAGAGGCGATCAGTCCAAATGCATGCACAACTAGCGGGAAGAGGATCCACCCGATATTATGTGTTGCATTATAGAGCGTGACGCCGAGGATCATCGCGCCAATACTTTCAGCCGCCGTTGACTCAAAGAGGTCGGCACCACGGCCAGCGCAGTCGCCAACGTTATCTCCTACCATATCGGCGATAACGGCAGGGTTGCGCGGATCATCCTCAGGAATGTTGGCCTCAACTTTGCCTACAAGGTCGGCACCCACATCAGCGGCCTTCGTAAAGATACCGCCGCCAAGCTGCGCGAAGAGGGCCACGAAACTGGCACCAAATCCGAATCCGACGATCAAAGAGGGTGCCACGCTCGGATCGGTCAGTCCTCCATAGGCCCAGAAAACGATGGAGGTGCCCAGCAATGAGAGCGCGACGACGGTGAAGCCTGAAACGGCACCACCACGCAGAGCGACGATCAAAGCTTCCCCCAGACTGCGCGTGGCTGCACTTGCGGTACGAATATTGGAACGCACTGCTACGTACATGCCGATATAACCGGAGACGCCTGAGCAGAACGCACCGATGAGAAATGCAACGGCTGTGTGCCATCCCAGGCTCACTTTATCACCTTGCCCGAGAAGGGAAAGGACCAGGCCAACAACCAGTGCCGCTACAATAGAGAGAAGTGCGATGGTGCGATATTGTCGGTGGAGAAATGCTATTGCGCCTTTAAAGATATCATCTGCAACCTTTTGCATGGCCGGAGTGCCCGTATCTTTCCTCAAAACATAGCGGGCAAGGGAAGCTGCAAAAACGATTGCGAGAATTCCCACAATTATGGGAACGAAAATATAATTGGTATTCACGATATGAAACGCCCTCCTTAGGCTTATGTATCTCCAATCAACATTGACTGGCAGCTACATTGTGACGGAACCTGTGTAGGAGTCCTGTAGTAGTCGTTGTCTACGGGAGTCTTTGAGAACGCAGTCAGTGTAACATACGCATACGTGAGGTGACAAGAGTGCCGTCCCGGTACTTACATCATACAATTCTCATATACAAATCAACTTTCTATAATCCGATAAAGAATGATGAAGAATGTTACAATAAATCGGGCACTAAAAACGATAAATGCACATAATGCCGTAGGGGCGCGTGCTCGCGAGCACGC
>JACDAE010000691.1 GCA_013695595.1 Ktedonobacteraceae bacterium
ACTTCGATCTGGTCGCCAGCTTTTTTGTGCTCAATGATGTCTCTGATCACCGAGGCTTTCTTACCACGCTGGGATCAGTGCTCAAGCGTGCAGGTCGCCTGGTGCTCTTCATGAACAACCCGTATTCCTTTGTGGTGCGCGGCCATATCACCGATTACTTTGTGGCTTCTGGTCAGGCATTTCCTTATCGAGGCATGGCAGAGGAGGGGGTGAAGGTCCACTTTTATCACCGCACCCTGGAAGAATATCTGGCCGCCAGTTTCGCAGCAGGATTTCAGTTACAGCAACTGGTAGACGTGCCTACCCCTGAAGGCAGCTTCAAGCGCCGCGATGATACGTTAATTCCAGTGGGCTATCACTTCCCATTCTTCACGATTCTGAGCCTCGTAAAAGCGTAAACATGAGATCTACCACAGCCCTCAAATGTGGTACAGAGGACCTTTTGTTCCTGGTCAATGCGTGTCGTCACCACCAGCGGCTGTGATCCATCTGCCATCTCTGCTCTCCTCCTACGTAGAGAAACTCCAGTGTCCGGTCTGCGGAGCAGCCAGAAAGGCGACGATTCGGGGAGAACTCGTCATCTATTCCCCTCACAGGCCGCTGCGCATGACACGTGCGAACAAAGGCCCTCTGTGGATCAGGCAAGGGACAACCTGGACCAAGAGGGAGCCAGGATCGCAGTGTACGCTCCTCGCTCGTTTGGCGCGGCATCTACACACCAGTTCCCACCCCCCATTAGGGCGTAAACCGTTTCCAATGGCCTTCGGAGACCACTTCGACTGCTCCGTCGCGAACGACGATGGCGGTCTGATCGTCAATCAAGTACGCCGGCACCGGCATACCGGCGGCCCATTTTTCAGCGTTGGCCAGGGAATTGTCCGGCATTTTCTCGTTATCCAGGTGCGGAAACATCGCAAAATCAACCAGTCCCAGCGTTCTATCGCCACCGGTGGGCGGCTTCCAACCGACGAAGTCCTCACCGACGTTGGGGGCCATCACCATGCTCCCGGCGCTCACTCCCACGTAGACCGCCTCGGGAAGCTCCGGCAAGAGGTCGGCCAGTCCGGATTGCCGCATCCAGTAGCACAGATACAGGGGATCGCCGCCTTCCACCAGCAGGGCGTCCGTCTCTTGGACCAGCGGGAGCCAACGCTCGCGCGTGATACTGGGCAGCGCGGTGAGCTCCAGCACGCCCAACGACTTCCACCCCACTTCGCACATGGAGGTGAATCCGTCAGGGAATGGAGCGGTGTTGGTCTCTCCGCGGATCAGCCGGGCGGCCATGGCCGGACCATTGGGGTTGGCGTACAGCGCGGTGGGAATGTAGAGGGCGCTGGACTCAGCAATCGGTTTGCCCAGCAGATCAACCAGAGCGTTGCGAATGCTGTCGTTGCTGATGCCACCAGAAGTGAGCAGCAATTTCATGATGCCTCTCCGTTCTCATGTAATGAGGGTCGAAGGTTCCTCCAACCCCTCTCATGTGGATGCTCGTCAATTGCGAGTATCAACACCTTAGCACGAAGCTGGCAGAAAAACTTCTCCCATCTTGCTCTTTTAGCCATGCAGAATTACCGCAGTGCATTCCAAAACAGCCTCTTCGTCTAGACCACGTATGAAATTGACCCATAACATGTCCAACTTTTTTTGAACCATATTGTGTCCAAGGCGGCTAAAACGTTTGGCAAATCACAGCTTTGCATACATCTACAGTATGCTGGCCGGGCTTGCGCAAATGCCGAAATGCGGAAAAGAGAGTATGACCAAGAGTAGAGAAGCAGCGAAGTGCCTCCCTGCCTCATCATCTAAAGGTGGGCATTCCCCCGATTGCATGGTATGATTAATCCATGATAGAATGCGAGTAGCGTTTACTGTCTACATATGCTATACATACCTGAGGGGGATATGTATGATGTTGCTGTATGACAGGATGTAGTTTCTGCTATTTTTGCCCATCCCACTCCCTCCATCAAAACATTCATGGTCGCCCTCAGGGTTCCAGCGCCACCTGATCCCTGAAAATCAACAGCACGGAGAGAAAGAGGCGTGCAGAGGCGATGCATGGAGAGATGCTTTCACATAGTAGAGAAGAGAGCGCTTCCATCGCTTGTGTCTCCGCCTGTCTTCGCTGAATTGAAGCAAACAGGAGCAGAGCGTTGTGTCTTCTTGCTGTCTCTACGAAGCTATCCCTTTTCCTGTCTATCCTGATACCACAGTCGCGGCAAGAAATGGAGTATTGTTGATGATCTCTCATGGTTCTCACTCCGTCTATGGAGACACGCATCCTTCTCATGCAGACACCCGCCCTCTTTCTTTTCAGCGCTTTTTCCTCGCCAGTTTCTTCATTTTTTTGATCATTTGTACATCCAATATCACGCCCTGGTCTGTGTTTCAGGCAACTCCCGTACGGGCGGCAGGGACAGGCAATCCCAAGATTCCTTCTCCGCCCTGGTTGCAGGCGCCTGGCCCTGCTCATCCCAAGGACCTGGGCAAGTATGTCACCTCGCATCCTAGCACGAAGATCATTCCCATTCCCCATGTGCCCCATGTGACGATGAAGCCTGTGACCCTGGCTATGACCGCGCAATCGCAACTGTTCCTGAGCACGGATCACACGCTGGAAATAGACATCCCAGCCGACACCGTGAGCGCAACCCAGATGCAGACGGCCGGGGGCAGCGTGCATCTCAAGGTTGTGCAGCTTGACGCCGGGTCGGGTGGTGGCAGCGGGCAGATCATCCTGGGCAGCTATCAACTGTTACTGCAAGATGCGTCTGGCAAGCCCTTGACGACGCTGGTGCTGGCCCATCCATTGACCATCACCTATCATCTTCAGCCCTATCAACAGCCCCTGTTGCTTAGAGGGCAAACCGTCTATGCCTTGTGGGATGGCAGCCAGAGCGCTTCCACGTCCACAGGAAACAAGAGCGTTCCAGGGCAGGGGGGGCAACAACCTCTGTCTCTCCAGACCAGCGTTGACCCAGCAGGTACGTCCTGGAGTGTTTCCACGAGCTTGAGCACTACAGTATCCACGCATGCGCATGCACAGACCGCGCTTCCCGCGCTCGCCAATAGCGCAGTGACCTTTGGCACCGCCGCCCCGCAGGCCAGTTGGGGCACACCGACCGACTTCCAGGTCGGACTGAATGCGGGCGGACTCTCCTATAATTATCCCCTGGATCTTCCGCCGGGCCCTGGCGGATTTACTCCCCCACTGAGCTTGAACTACAACAGTGGGTCGGTCAATGAAAGCCACAATGTGCAGGCGGCGGCTACCTGGGTCGGCGAAGGCTGGAGCCTGGGACTGGGGTCGATTACGTGGAGTACCCGCGATGTCACTCCCGGTGGCACCAATCGCATCGAGAATATCTGGACCATCACTGATCCCAGCGGCATCAGTGGACAACTCATTCCCCCTGATCTCAACGCCGCGACCTCTTTTCCTGCGTCTCCCGCCATGGGCTCGCTGCCTGCCCAATATCTCTGGCATAGCGCGCCAGAAAGCCACGCCAAGGTGCAGGAGGTCAATTTTAATGGCGGCCCCTGCTGGCACGTGTGGCTTCCCAATGGCACGATGGAAGAGTTTGGCTGCACCGATCCCTCCCGTCAGGGATCACAGGATGCAGGAGGACATTGGAACAGTTATCGCTGGGATCTCGATTTGATGGTGGACCGCTACGGCAACCAGATTCGTATCAACTACCAGCGCTACTTTCCCCCGAAAATTGTGCGTGACGTGGCGATCTCCTCGATTGAATACGATGATCCGGGATGCCACAATACCACGTTCAACGGGGCCACTGCCCAGTGTGCGACCTGGAACCCCAAAGTACGGCTGGTCTTCGATTCCAGTACGAAGGTCACCACGCTCTCCAATCCCACCGGGGGGTGTCAGAACTGGTCCACGACGGCTACCTATCGCTGCGATGATCCCGTCGATAATTCTGGTTCAGGTGGGTTGCCCATTCCGGGCGCCATCAATATCTATGTGCTCAACGATATCCATGTCCTCGTCAATGGTAATCCTCTGCATACGTATCTCTTCTCCTATGAGCAGATACCGCCCTACAACATTACCGAGCCGGTTTTAGGCCTCCAGGAAAGCATCGCCGGCTACCTTGATTTGACCCAGATCCAGGAACAGGGAACCAACAACACCACCCTGAATGCCCCGGTCGTGAACATCAGCTATCAAACCGGCACGCAGCACTATGAAGATTTGCAGATGCGTCCCAAGCCAGCGACGAACTGTGGCTTTGGGTGGGCGCGCCGCGATGGTACGGGCTGTTTCCTCTGGTCGCAGAGTTACAATTCCCGCTACATCCAGACCCTGGACAATGGTCGCGGGTGGCATGAAACCATCTCCTGGGCAGAAGCGCGCAGCAATGTGCATGGGGTAGACACGGGCGCTGTCAATGATGTCTTTAACTGTGATGGCCATGAACTCTCCAGCAATTTGTGTGGCGAAGCCGATGACGAGGCCTGGGGCCGCATCGTGGTGGGGCAGCGGACCGCCGTGTCCAATGGAGTCACCTCGACCTGGACCTATCACTATTACTTGCGTACCAACTGGCCGGCCCCTCCTTGCGCCAACTGTCTGCAAGGAGATACCTGGAATAATCAGAACGATGGCGATTATGCCGATTACTACAACGCCACCTTTACCGGCTTTGATTCGGCGCAAGTTATCAATCCTGATAATACCAATGACATTGCGTTCTTTGCCTCCTCCGATGGCTGGGGACTGGCGGAAAGCAACTTCCAGTGCTATGTGACAGGAGGTCACTGCAACACGGCGCCCTACTGGAATCCTAATCCTGGCATGGCTGGCCGTCTCCTGATGGAGCAAAATTGGAGCGCGGCGAGCAAACTGGTCTCGGTCTCGAAAAATACCTATGCCATGAACTGCCCCCCGCCTGGGGTCAGCCACAGCAACAATACCAACACTGGTCTCGATAATCCTGGCAGCACGCAGTTGAGCAGTGAACTGGATCAGAACAATCCCGTCGTCGTCTGCGATCCCCGCCTGATGCAAGCAGATCGCTACCAGGTCGATGGCGTCACCGACATGTCTGGCTATCTTACCGATGCGCGCGTGCTCCACCAACAGAAGACCTATACCTATGATGGCGATAATCAAGGCCCCAACCGCACGGTGGGTTATGATTATGGCAATGTCAGTAAGGTCGATACGACCGGCAATGTGGACACGACTGGCAATCATGCCGCCACCTCGCATGTCGTGACCACGTCGACCTATTATCCCAACGACAATCTGGGCGGTGGCATCTACCTCACCAACCAGCCCGCACAGCAGCAAACGCAAGATAGCACAGGTACGGTGCTTGCTTGTAGCCAGGATGTGTATGGCGCCAACGCGAATGCGACCACGCCGCCGACTGTCCCAGGCGTTACTCAATCACTGGCATATACCACGAGTGGTGGGTGTACTGGCAGTACTGTCACGGTAAAACATGCCTACGATGTTTCAGGCAATCCGATTGGGAACATCGATGGAGACAACCACCTGGGCTGTACTGTTGGCTCTACGCAATATAGCGCCTGTGCTACCTATGACAGCTTGGGCACCCATCTCATCAGCGTAGCCAATGCCAAAAATCAAACGAGTTCCTCCAGTTATGATAGCAGTGCGGGCGGTGGTTTTGGGCAATGGCTCACTGCCACGACCGATGCCAATGGACAGACCACCTCGTTCCACTATGATGTCCTGGGACGTGTGACGGCCACGATTCAGCCAGGTGATAGCACCAGTAGTCCGACGATTGCCTACACTTATGTCAATACCTGTACCAATGGCGCTACCACTCCCTGCCTGGAACTGGATACCAGCACCCGAACAACTACTGGCGGACCGACCACCACCACAAGACAGTGGTATGATGGGGAAGGGCATCTGGTCGAAACGCGCTCGCCGAGTCCATATAGTGGCTCCGACCTCATCAGCTATACCATCTACGATACCATGGGCCGACCCACGACGAAGAGCCTGACCTATAGCGTTTCCAGTAGTAGTGGCTACATCACGCCTGATCTCACCAAAGCGCGATCCGTGACAGCCTACGATGCCTCAGGCCGTTCACTTGGCCAGGTGACCTACAGCGATCAGAATAATGGCACGTTCATCGTGCTCAGTACCAGCATCAGCTATACCGTGGCTCAAGGCGTCACGGGAGTGAGCAGTGAGAATAGCAATGCCTACGAGCAGACTATCACCCTGGATGCCTATACTCATCAGAGCATCAGCTATAGTGACGCGTTGGGACGCGAACGCTATACGCAGATCTTTAGCGGCACCAACCCCTATAGCGTGGTTCGCACCGTTGGGACGAACTACGATGGCCTGGGCGACGCGATCCTGGTGCAGACCTTTGATCACACGGCCACAGTGCAAGCCAGCCACAGTGCAAGCTTTGACGCGCTGAAGCGGCGTACTGGTATGAATGACTCCGACCTGGGGAGTTGTCAGAATACGCCCCTGCCACCAGGATGCAGTAGTAGCACCGACTGGGTCTGGAAATCGAGTTATGATGCCGACGGCAATCTCATCAGCCAGGGCGATCCGCGCAATCAACACATCTATGCCAGCTACGATGCCTTGGATCGTCCCCTCTGCCGGGGATCGGCCTCGACGGATGTCAACCCCTGTCAGAATAGCGCCTATGCCAGTTACTTCTATGATAGTTACACTAACAGCAGCAATCCCGGCGTCACCTTCCCCACTGGCTGCATTGCCCCCAGTGGCTCGTATGCCTCTGATCCCATTGGTCACCAGATCGCTGAGACGTTTCGCAGTGCTGGCGCCGGCAGTGGATGGCGCTGTGGAGGCTTTGATCAGCGCGGCCAGCTTGATCAAAGCACCCTCTCTGTGACCACTGCGAGCCAGACTACTACGCAGACCATGCATATGGTCTATAATGACGCGGGCCAGGTGACGCAACTGGTCTATCCAGATGGACAAACAGTCACCTCGCAGTATGACACCGATGGCCGCGTTCGCACCGCCTACCTGGGAACTCCCACGAGCCCTGATCCGGTCGATTTCCTGGTGGGTCAAACTAACTATACCGGCTTTGGAGCGCTCTACAGCCTGGCCATTGGTGGATCCGGCCCCAAAGGCAGCACCCCGACCCCAATCTTCACCTCCGCCTTTGGCTATGACGGCATCCAGCGGCCCTGGGAGAGCAGCGCCACGCGCCAGGGCAGTAGCCAGCCCTTCTGGGACCAGGTTCGCTCCTATGACAATGTTGGCAATGTGTTGGGCGTGAGTACCACGGTGCCCACCTCCAGTGGAGGCACGCAAAGCGAGCAGCAAGCCTTCTGCTATGACGCTCTCAATCGGGTGGTGTGGGCCGGCAACACCGGCACGCCCACCGGAGGTGATCACTGCATGTGGTCTGCTCCCAGCAGCACCCCGCTGCCAACCTATACCCAGCACTTCAACTATGACGACCTGGATCGCCTCACGACAGGTCCGGCAGGCACTCTCAGTTATGGGAATGCCTCCCATGTGCATGCCGCTACGAGCCTGAGCACCATCTCCAACCTGTATGCGGCCTATGACGCCATGGGCAACATGACCTGCCGCAACGTCGATCCCACCAGCGGCCATACCTGTGGGACGACACCCACAGGTGCGCAGATGACCTACGATGCCGAGGGACGGCTGGCGAGTTGGACAGCCCCCAGCGGGACGACTTCCAGCATCAATTATCTCTACGATAACGAGGGCAATCGCGTTCTGCAACACCAGAGCACCACCACGGGCGGCACCACCACCACGACGGATACAGTCACCTTCGATGGCTATACCGAGACCGTCATCACCGGCGGTACCACGCTCACCACCCAGTTCTACACAGCCGCGGGTCAGCGGGTAGCGATGAAGCAGGGCAACGCGCTCTACTACCTGCTTGGGGATCTGCTGGGCAGTGTGAGCATTGTCCTCAAGAACGATGGCACGTTCCAGGCAGCACAACTCTTTGCCCCCTATGGGACCACACGCTATACCCAGGGCACGATGCCCACAACGTACAACTTCACGGGCCAACGACTGGATAGTCAGACGGGCTTGTTGTATTATAACTTCCGGTATTACGATCCGGTGGTTGGGCGTTTTGCGCGAGCCGATACGGCGCAGACGAATGGGCAAGGGATGGACCCGTATGCCTATGTGACCGGGGACCCGGAGACGAAGATAGATCCGACAGGACATATGCTCGCAGGACCGGGTGGACAGACCTATAATACAGGTGCTCAGTTCTACATGCAGCATGGGGAAGCCTTTGATATCCGAACAGGGAAACCGTATAATGGCAACGGCTATGTTAATGGCTGGCTTAGTGGAGAAGGGTCGAATGTTGGCCATGGCGGAGGTCCTCGTATTAAGGTGAGATCAGGATTCTCTCAGCAGCGTAAAACTGTAACTCATCGTTTGTCCCATCATGATGCACCTATAGATGGTGTCGGTCCCATCACAACTCGTATATGGATAAAAACATCCGACCAGCCGTTCGGACCGGAAAGTATCCGACTACTTTTGAAGTCCAATGAAGGTCCAATAGTAAGTTACGTTGGCTTTCTTACAATTATGTATGTAGATTGGCTGGGTATCCCAGTAGAGGACACAAGAGTTATAGGTGCAGACAACATCAACAGGCCGGTGACTGCAGCTGAACTCGATTACGAATTCCTAAAAGGATCTGTTTTCATCTCGTTTACTGGGATTGCTATTATGCAAAACGATCCAGAAAACCCGGTTATTATAGGTGCTGCACACTTTGAAATAGTATTATGACTTGGCCGATTCTCAGAGAGCCGAAAGATTCATATCTGACAAAGAGAGGAAGGGACGCATGCTTCGGCCAGATATTGGACCTTCCTGGCATCTTGAATACAAATTCCACTCCTTCGTGGATTTTTGTATCTGGGTGCTGGAAAGAGACGGTTTACAGGTTGCGCCATTTGACCGACATCATGGCGGGGATACTATGCTTCAGCGTGTGGGGCTGACTGCGGATGACTGGCTCGCCTGGATGCATGATGTGGTGACGTTCTATCAACAAGCCATGCAGGCGTTACATCAGCTATCCTGGCAGGCCATGACGCGGTGGAAGCAGTCTCTGGAAGAGCAGGGAGGCTTTCACTGGCACGCTCAGGCGGAACCACTCCCGTCGGAGTGGACAGCATCGCTCGCACAGAGTTTGAGATCCGCCTCCGGACCATCAGTGTACGATCAGCGCCTCCTTATGACACGCTTGTTCGAGAATCCACCTCCTGCGCTCTGGCATGGGAATGCAGACGTGAGCCATCGGTTGTATGACCTGTGGGAGCACTATGGAAGCCGGGGGAAGCAGTGGACAGATCACCTGCTCATGCAGTGGATGGTTGACGGGACAGAGGAACAACTGCAAAAAGATCTGCTGCCGTACCATGCCCGTCTAGAGATGCTGAATATTTGCTTTGCCAAGTATTCGCAAGAAGTAGACTATCTTATTCCTCCGGTGTCAGTCATTATGACGCTCGCTGATGGACAACTTGATGGCGACACTTTCCGTTTACGTGTACTGCGCGCGGCTGAGGAATTAGCGATGGGTACTGCGTCCTAATGATGCCTGGTAGTACTCAGACAGAGAGTGATTGGCCTCAGTTGGCCGATGCAGAAGTGATACAAGAAGTTCATTCAATCTTCTCTCTTCACGTAGCGGGGGACCATCTTAGTCCTCCTTCTGTTTGCTGACCAATCAACTGACCGGCATCGTTATACAGCTCGAGCATAAATGGGTACTCAGGACGCTCTCGGCTGGCAAAAATGACCAGACCATTGTGTGCAGTATCTTCCAACATCAAGCCATCAGGACTCACGAGGCGAATTTTTGTGGCGTGAGAGAGCTTCTCTGAGATCTCACCATGAGCATAAAACCTCTCTGCAAGCCGTGCATGATGCAGATGGATCAAGCGATTGTCGGGATAAGGAGAAGGAAAATGAGACCCCCCCATATCGAGTTGGGTGAAAGGTGTCTTCTCTGAGCTCCTCTCGAAGAAAAAGATATATCTCCACCATTGTCCAGCCTTCTCTTGACACAGAACATAATGGAGGTGATACAGGGGATCACGCCTTGATCTCATCCATTGCAGGGTTGTCATATCAAAGTCGTGATCAAAAGAATGGGCGTCTTTCTGGAACCATTGACGAATCATCTCCTCGGACTCAGTTGAAGAGAACATACTCTATCTCCCTCCTGATCGTACAAGAAACAGCATTGTCCGATTTCCACTCATGAAATGAAAAGATATCTACTCTCGTTCATCGCAATATTCCCGTTTCTCCTATGTCCTAATTTTACATGTATCTCGGCCCTGGGGTCAACACTGCCAAAACCGTTGGATATAGGGCGCATACGAGGTTCTCACAACATCTAGCCAAAAGGATAAAATGGATGGAAAACATATTTAGCAGAGATAGTGTGCCTCCCTGCCTCATCATCTAAAGGTGGGCATTCCCCCGATTGCATGGTATGATTAATCCATGATAGAATGCGAGCCATCTCCCAACTGCATGCATGCACAGAGACATAGCACAGCGCTCCGAATCCGCAACGAAAGTGAGTTTTCGTAATGTCTACCACTACTCCAGGCCCGCGCGAGACGCGCATCGAGGAAGGCGCCGTGCTTCCCAGGACGCGCCGCTCCTTTCAGGGCTGGCTGCTTATTCTCCTGGTCTTTGTGGCCGGCGCGGCCTCGCTGGCCATCGAGCTGTCGGCCTCGCGCCTGCTGGCCCCGTATTTCGGCACCTCCCTGTTTGTGTGGGCCAACCTGATCGGCCTCATCTTGCTCTACCTCACGATTGGCTACTACGTGGGCGGGCGCCTGGCCGACCGCTACCCGCGGGCCACGGTCTTCTATGGGCTGACCACGGTGGCGGCGTTTCTGGTGGGGCTGATCCCCCTGATTTCGCGGCCGATCCTGGGCTGGTCATTGAGCGCCTTCGCAACCTACTCGGTGAGCGTCTTTTATGGGTCGTTGGTGGCGGTGATCCTGCTTTTCGCGGCACCGATGATCCTGCTGGGCTGCGTCTCGCCGTTTGCCATTCGCCTGAGCATCCAGCAGGTCGGCCGGTCGGGTCGCACGGCCGGGCAGTTGTATGCCATCTCCACCGCCGGGAGTATTCTGGGTACCTTCCTGCCTGTCCTCTGGCTGATCCCGTCCATCGGCACCTACCGCACCTTCTTCACCATTGCTATCTCCCTGCTGGTCGTCTCTATCATTGGCCTGGTGGCTACACGGACCAGCACGCCATACTTCCCTGACGAGCCAGCTAAAGGCAAAGGTCCAGACAAGAGCTTGCTGACTCTCCTGCTGCTTATCCCACTGCTGTTCGCGGCCTTTAGCCAGCAGGGACCGATCAAGCCAGCGAGCGGCACCAATGGAGGCGGGGTGTTGATCGCTGAGCGCGAGTCGGCCTATAACTATATCCAGGTGGTGCGCGTCGGCAACGAGATGCAGTTGATCCTGAACGAGGGCCTGGGCATCCACTCTATCTACAACCCCGACCAGGTGCTGACGCAGGGACCCTGGGACTACTTCCTGGTCGCGCCGTATTTCAACAGGCCGCCCTTCACGCCCGATAAAGTGCGCAACGTGGCGGTAATTGGCCTGGGAGCCGGCACCATCCCGCGCGAGTTCAACGCGGCCTACGGACCCATCCCCATTGACGGCGTTGAGATCGATGGCACCATTGTGGACCTTGGGCGGCAATATTTTCATATGCAGGAACCTGGCCTGAACGTGATTGTCCAGGATGGGCGCTACTTCCTGCAAACAACGACCCGCAAATACGACGAGATCGGCATCGATGCCTACCAGCAGCCCTACGTGCCGTTCCAGCTTACCACCAGCGAGTTCTTCAGCGAGGTGCGCGCGCACCTGACGCCAACGGGAGTCGCCGTCGTCAACGCGGGCCGCACCAATAAAGATTTTCGCCTGGTGGAGGCGTTGGCGCAGACCATGCACTCCGTGTTCCATAACGTGTATATCATCGATACCGCGCGCTTTGCCAATAGCCTGGTCATAGGCACAAACGCGCCCACCGCGCTCGCCAATTTCCAGCTCAATACCGCCAATTTGCAGAATCCCCTCTTGCACAGCATTGCCCAGCAGAGCGTCCTCTTCGGCAATATGCGTGAGGAGCCGGGCAAAACCGTCTATTTCACCGATGATCGCGCCCCCGTTGAACAGTTGATCGACCAGATTATTCTGGACGCGGTGCGCAACGGTACTGAATAACACTATTTCACGAGGAGGCACCATTCCATGAAACCTATTGATTTGAGCAATATGCGCGTAGTCGATCTCTCGCAGAACTGGGACATGCACACGCCCGGCTTTGCAACCTACGAG
>JACDAE010000746.1 GCA_013695595.1 Ktedonobacteraceae bacterium
GATTACATCGAAGATCACCTGAAAGACGAGTTGACAGCAGAAGCCCTGGCAAGGATGGCGGGGTTCTCTCCGTATCATTACTATCGCGTGTTTCATGCGTATGGTGGTAAACCCGTCATGGAGTATATCAGATGCAGACGGTTAGCCCATGCCGTTGTAGAGCTTGTTCAGGACAGACGGATCCTCGATATTGCCTTGGACTACGGGTTCGAGACCCACAATGGGTTTGGCAAAGCGTTTCGCAAGACTTATGGGTGTTCGCCAGAAACGTATCGTCTGCATGGTTCGGGACAGATTCCCCCGAAGGTGGATCTGTTTCTGTTCGCTCAGTACCAGTTGAAAGGAGCCATTGTGATGGAACCACAGATTGTAACCAAACCAGCATTCAAAGTGGCAGGATATGAACTGAAGACAACGACTCGCGGTGGAGTGAACGATCAAGAGGTCCCAGCATTCTGGGGCAGGATGACTAGGGAGCGTCTTGATCTGCTGCACAACCAACTCCCAAGTATGAGCGAGGCTGAACTGGGGATGTGTTTCCCCATTGACCCTGCCAATGGGGATTTTTCGTACGTCATTGCGGTTGAGGTCAGCGATTTCAACGGCGTTCCAACAGATCTCTTCATGGCAGAAATCCCAGAGGCTGTCTATGCGATCTTCACGACTCCAGCTAATGATGGGGAAGAGAATATCGCTCCAGCGATTCAAGGAACGTGGAAATATATCCATGAGACCTGGTTCCCCACCTCAGGCTACGAGTTTGCTGAGGGGCAAGCGGATTTTGAGTTCTATCCATGCAGCAACCCAGGAGAGAAAGTCAAGATCTATATCCCGATCGTAAAGAAGGAAAACACATAGAAAAAGGGAGAAGAGAGCACGGCTGCTTTGCTGCCCCTCTTCTCCCTTTTTCTTTGACCTCTTTTCCCATCAATGAGCGCATTCTTTCGGGTATGAAACATTGGAGCCTCTTACACAGCTTGTCTCTTGAACCTGCACTAGTAATGAGGAATCTTACATAATCCCATTTTAGTGCTGTCAGATTCCCCAAATAGGTACTATTGCATCCTTCTACCCCCCTGCAGGACCACCATCCAACCCCGGCTTCGTCATACTCTCAGGATTAAGAATACGATCAAGCTCTTCCTCGCTCAGTTGCGTCTTCTCGCAGGCCACCTCGCGCACCGTCTTCCCCGTCTTGTAGGCTTCCTTCGAGATCGCCGCCGAAGCATCGTAACCAATCACCGGAGCCAGTGCGGTACAGATAGCAAGGCCACGCTCGACCATCTCAGGTCCCTTCGTCGTTGCCTGGATACCTTTGATGCACTGCTCTGTGAAGTTGCGCGAGACTGCCACAAGCAGGCTGATAGACTGCTGCAAATTATAGGCGGTCACAGGCATCATTACATTAATCTCAAAGTTGCCCGATTGCCCTGCCACCGTAATCGTAGCGTGGTTGCCAATTACTTGAGCACAGGCCATGCAGACCGACTCGGCAATAACGGGATTGACTTTGCCCGGCATAATCGAACTGCCCGGTTGTACGGCTGGCAGATCGATCTCACCTATGCCTGCACGTGGACCAGAGCCAAGCCAACGGATATCATTAGCAATCTTCATCAAACTCACTGCTAACGTATTCAGCGCACCACTGGCCTCCACGATATTATCCAGCGTATTCTGCGCCTGGAAATGGTTGCTTGTTTCATGGATAGTGACACCATTTAGCTCTGAAAGGCGCTGACAGACGCGGGCCGAGAACTCAGGATGCGTATTTATGCCTGTACCCACCGCCGTTCCACCCAGGGCCACTTCGGATAGCTCACTTTGAGCGTGACGCACACGTGCGATGCCACGCTCAATCTGGCCAGCATAACCCAGGAACTCCTGCCCCAGGCGAATAGGTGTAGCATCTTGCAGGTGAGTACGCCCGGTCTTGATGACAGGCATGAACTCTTCGGCCTTTGCTTCCAACGCTTTTTGTAAACCCTGTAATGCGGGGAGCAGTTCTTGCTCCATGCTTAACAGGGCGGAAAGGTGCATCGCCGTTGGAATAACATCGTTTGACGATTGCCCAAAATTCACGTGATCGTTGGGATGAACCTTGTGCAAACCACGAGCACCACCAAGTAACTCACTGGCTCGATTAGCGATGACCTCGTTGGCGTTCATATTGGTCGATGTACCAGAGCCGGTCTGAAAAATATCGAGCACAAAGTCACTATCCAGTTTACCGTCGATCACTTCCTGCGCGGCTCGTACAATTGCCTCGACAATCTGAGGGTCAACGACCCCTAGCGCCTCATTTACCTGTGCAGCTGCCTGCTTGATCTGTCCAAGGGCGCGGATGAACTGACGCGGGAAACGCAGGTCGCTGATGGGAAAATTGAGCATTGCACGTTGAGTACTTGCTCCATAATAAGCGTTGATAGGAACCTGCATCTCGCCCATCGAATCGCGTTCAGTACGTGTTTCTTTTATAGTAGTCATAATGAAAAATCTCCTCTTCGAGCACGATGTTCGCTTCCATTATATCACTGAAAGACGTAGCAACCTGACATAGGATAACCTTTAAAACATGTTATTTTTTATTTTTTCAGTTTGCTTGACAATCACTTCTATTTAAATCACCCTTATGTTAATGTTGCTTCCGTTGTATCAAGAAAGGATACAGTGACTAATGGCTCAAGGATCTTCCCCTTCCGATAACACTTATATTATCGATATTGAGAGCGGAGCGGAGACTGCTCGTCTCAATGAACAAGAAAAAAAGAAGTCAGAAGACTTCTTTTTTTCTTGTTCATTGCTCCATTTTTCGGTTATAATCGTAATCATAACCCTGGTTGGCTGTTTACAGAGAGGAGTCATTGTATGTTACTCGAGGCAAACATCAAGAAGATATTAGTCGATGGTAGTCAGTGGGCAAGCTGGAGCGGATACCACATCCCTGTAAGTGAGGAATACTTTGTAATCTGGACGCCGGCTGGAACAACTATGCATTGGAAGCCCGGTGATTGGGTCTCACCTAAACATCAGTTAACCTATTTTTGGCGTGATTCCTGGTTCACCATTCATATCGGGTATGAGAAAAAGTCTGGTCACTTTTTAAGTGGGTATTGCGATGTTGTACTACCAAATTCTGCTTACACCAATAATGCGCAAGAACTCATTTATACTGATCTTTATATTGATGTGGTAGTGCGCGATGACTACAGCGTTTATACAAAAGATCACGAAGTCTTTGATCGTGCAGCTCAACGCTTTCCCATCGTCGAGCAGTCGCGCGAAAAATCGTATGAGGCGCTCAATTTGCTAGAGATGCAGGCCAGAGAATGGACAGGCCCCTTTGAGCGCATGCCCCATACGTTGCCCCCGGTTGATTTTGCACAACTGAGTCCTGAAGAGGCTGCAAAAGTTCTCCGTGCTGCTTTCTAAAAAGAGGATATATGTTGCCAGAATTGTTACAGGCTCAACTTACTAAATTGGGCATTCAAGATTTCAGCGAAATAACACTCCGTGAAGCACTGGAGACGTATATCGAAACGTACACGCTAATCAAGCTGGCCCCCTGGGCAGCCAGGCGCTGGAAGTGTCGCTATCGTCTCATGCTGGGTGATGCTATGTACGACGCTCAGAGTCCTGCTGAAGCGTATGCACTTAGCTTGCAGGCCGTTCTAGAGAAGCCACCAGTTCCTCGCGCTACAGACAGACAGGAAAAAGAAGCATCCCACGAAGGTAATAATTCACAAAAGTAGGACATTGTGTTTAGCATGTTTCCTATTTGCCTTCTGGGTCGTTTAGTATAATAAGATAGGAAAGAAACAGGCCGTCATCGGTCTTCCTACCAGAATATACTGTTTTACCTTATTCATGAAAGGGATATCGTCACTATGATGCGTACCATGTGCAAAGGAAAGATTCATCGCGCCACCGTTACCCAGGCCGAACTCAACTACGTGGGTAGTATTACCGTCGACCAGGATCTACTGGATGCCGCCAATATCTATCCTTATGAGAAAGTACAGGTCGTTAATATTAATAATGGAGCTCGCCTGGAAACATATACAATTGCAGGTGCACGTGGATCAGGTGTAATCTGTCTGAATGGCGCTGCCGCTCGTTTGAATGCCCCAGGAGATCTGGTAATTATCATTAGTTATGCAGACTATAGTGAAGAAGAAATTCGCTCCCTTACCCCACATCTCGTTTTTGTTGATGCGAACAACCATATGACTGAGACAAAAGAAGTTCCATTGATTGAGATGCTGCCAGAGCCAGCCGAACAGATCCAGAATGAAGTTGAGATGATATTCTCCTAACTTCAAGTAGTTATTCATTTAACCTGAGAGGTTGAGTGAATTACTGCTTGCCCCA
The DNA here is from genome assembly GCA_013695595.1 of Ktedonobacteraceae bacterium. Lineage (GTDB taxonomy): Bacteria > Chloroflexota > Ktedonobacteria > Ktedonobacterales > Ktedonobacteraceae > JACDAE01. Next base: position 4,372 of record JACDAE010000746.1, read on the forward strand.
CTCCTACCAAACGTTTGTAAGGTTTTCCCTCCTCCAAATTTTTCCTCACTCTCTACTACCTATCTTATTTGCTTGCATCTATCCAAACTCATCTTCTAGAAAACGAGAATCGCTTTATAATTGCGTGTATGATATAGTAGTTCTATGCGTATTACCTCATTACAAACACAGGCTACAAATCCTGATCGAATAAATATCTTTGCCGACGAACAATTTCTCCTGGGAGTCAATGCACTGATTGTCCTTCAAATGGGGCTGGAAGTTGGACAGGACCTCTCACCAACTCTATTGGATCAATTGCGCAGCGAGGAAGCATTGCAGAAAGCGGTTGACCGGGCACTCAACTATCTCTCATTCCGGCCACGTAGTCGGGAAGAAGTGAAACGTTATTTACGACGTAAAGAGACACCTGCCGAATTAATTGGGAGTGTTATGGAACGTCTCGATCGTCTTGATCTGGTGAATGATCGTGCATTTGCCTCATTCTGGATTGAGTCACGCGAACATTTCAGCCCCAGAGGATCGCGCGCCCTCAAAAATGAGTTGCGCATGAAGGGGGTAGAGCGCGAAGTTACCGATGAACTGGTTAATGACGATAAAGACGAGGAGCGAGCACTGAATGCTGGCAAAAAAAAAGCGTTCTCACTTGTCCGTATACCTGGTATAGATTATGCAACCTTTCGTACGCGCCTCGGCTCATTTCTACAACGACGCGGCTTTGGCTACGAGATCACGGCCCGTACTGTACGCAATTTATGGCAAGAGCTAAAAGAGCAAGAAGCAGATGACGATTCTGAGCAATAAACAATTCATGCGTGACATCTTCCTGACACCTTGCACCTTCAAAGATAAATGACAAAAAATCTTGCGAGTTCGCACGTATGAGCATTTTCATAAGATCATCCCAGGTACCTGGCATTCCACCCCACCTTCCTTTAATATCTCTTTACCTTTAGTATAGCCAGGAATCTAAATTTGTTCGTAACTATCTTATGTAGCAGGTAATTGTACAGGCGGCAGATGATCAGGATTGAGTGTAGTAATGGTAATCTGCCTGGCATCCCCAGGAAGCGTATTTCCATACGAGAGATGAATGGTCAACGTCTTTACATCAATGCCAGGTTGCTTAGACAGTACCGCACGAGCATTTTGCAACTTCATTCCCTTAATCAAGCGTGCTATCGTATCTGTCTGCTCGGTAGAAATCTGATATTCTACCAGACTGGCGGCGGCAATAGTTATTTTGCTAGTATTGCCTGCTGTTTGCAAATGTAGCTGACCAATCTTCGTCATTTGATCAAGCAATTGGTACGTAGAACCAAACTGCTGTTGAGCCTGTTGCTGTATGAGCGTATGGGCCAGATCCTGGGCATCTTTGTTGAGAATGTATTGTACGGATGCCTGCTCAGTGAGAGAGATAGTAACCGTGTCACTTTTTGTGCCAATAGGAGGATTGTAGGTACCATTCACAATCGTAATGTTAGGGGCACCTACCTGTGTAGCATTTTTACCCTGAAGTTGTGTATTTAAATCCTGTGTGATCCGGGGATCATGCTTTGCTTCCAGACCCAGTTGATTGACATCGTTATCAGATACTATTTTTTGACAATTAACACCAAACACCGCACATTCCAGAGATTTTCCGCTGGTTGGACCAGTTTTCGTGATGGTATCTGTAATGGAAAGTGTTCTCAGCGGTACAGATGCCGAACCAGGATCAATATTTTGCAGATTAGAGTTTGTATTTAGCGTAAATGTATTGCTGATCGCGTGCACCTGCGGGCTGACTGTAATCTTTGCGGTGGCAAGTGCTGGAATGGTCATGAAAATTACCACGGCAATAACAAGCAGGATAACTACAATAGAGATTGGAACAAGTGCTAGAGCTGAACGCCTCCGCCTACGGTGTGGTTGAATTTGTGGCTTCACATCAAGCGTTGCCGTATTCGTAACGTGTTGTACCTGTTGTTGAGCAGGCAGAATTTTAACGTCAATAGAAGTTGTTGGAGCATTATAATCGGCCCGACTAAAGGCGTCGCCCAATGGCGAGAGTGGTGTGAGCACAAGTTCGGAGCGTGGCGCTACTTTATTGTCCTGCATCGTATTTTTGGGTGGGAGAGAGAGACGAGCGGGAGCGGGATGAGGCGCTATAATACGTTTCGGCGTTGGCTCGTTTTCGTCCAGAACAACTACATCAGGCGCATTTTCTTGTTTTACAAGTGGTGCAAGGCGTGGAGCCGGTACGGGAGGAGCAGGTTTCACGGGAACTGGTGCTGGCTGCGGTCGCGGAGCCGATCGTGCAGCACGATAAGCGTATTCAAAAGCCTGAAGCAATTCATCAGCATTGGCATAACGATCTGACGGGTTTTGCACGATGCAACGTTTTATAACAACATCAAGTGGCTGTGGCAGGGATAGAGTAGAACTGCCATCAGGAAGTTGACCAGTGAGCATCTGGTAGAGAATAATACCAAGCGAATAGATATCATTACTTGGTGCAGCAATGCCATCCAGTCGTTCAGGAGCCATGTACGCAATGGTGCCCATCTCATGACCTGCAGTTGTTAAATGCGCATCTCCCCCTACAAGCCCAGGTAGTGAAGCAATGCCAAAATCGATGAGACGCACATACACTTGCTCCGTTCCATCTTCTCTATCCAGCAAGATATTACTGGGCTTGAGATCACGATGGATCACGCCTCGTTTATGAATATACGCAACAGCCTGTACCAGGGCCGAGAAAAGCTGGTGTGCCTCAGGAAGAGCAAGCGGACCACTACGGAGGCGCTGCCCAAGCGTGCCACCTGCAATGTAAGGAGTCACCAGAAAGAGGCGTCCCTGTTCCTCACCGAACTCAAAAAGTGGCAGGATATGCTCGTGTTTGATATGGGCGCTCACCTCAGCTTCACGTAAGAAGCGCTTACGAGCTGTAATATCATGCACGAGGTCGGAACGAATAATCTTTACCGCTACCTCACGCCCAAAAGCACTCCGCTGATGTGCCAGGTAGACCTCACCCATTCCCCCTACATCGATGCGTCGAACAAGATCATAGTTGCCAAAGGAGGGTCTTTTCTGACTCTCACCAATTGGGCCACGCTGTTCTTTCATGAAACCATATTGTTCTCTCATGCATTTACTTCATACGTTATTGGCACATCTAACGGTCAACAATCAATAGTGAATAGAAAAAACCAACTTCTAACTGCCCAAAAACACTACTGTATCTATAAATACAATAGAAGCAGTTGACAAACTGATCACACTACAGTTTTTCGATGCAACCATATTGAAAGACGATGACACATTTTCATGTCAAGTGCAGTATAACATTTCAGGGCTGAGAAGTGAAGGGTGCACAAGATATCTCGACCCCTATAGCTTGCGAGCGATGATTAAAAAGCGATGGGAATGAACATCAATGTAGTGCTGCTGTTGTATCCTGTTATGAAGCTCCACAAGCCTGTCGAAGTACTTCTCAACTGAAAAATCGGCTATCTGCCATGATATAGCTTCAAGGTAATAGATAATAGCGCCGATATCAAAGAAGCGTGTGATTGGGTGATCTTCTTTTTGTGCGACGATGTGCCAGCCAGCATCTCGCAATTCTTGTATGGCATAATCTAATTGCCATGCCGCATACTGGTATAAAGGAGCTTTAAAAAGTAAGTTAAGATCGTTATTATTTGAGCCACCAACTTGTTGAGTAATGAATTGACAGCCGGGTTTAAGGATACGGTATACTTCTCGTGCTGAATAGGCTGCGTGTCTATTGATTATAAGGTCAAACTGGTTGTCCGCGAAAGGCAATGTACTATTTCCCTTGGCTTCATAGACCTTAATCCCCAATGGTTCAAGCCGCAAGCGTGCAATTGGAACATTAGGTATGTGTCCCTCCGTAGCACAGGTATAAGGAGGTAGAGGTTGTAGCGAAGAAAGATATTCACCGCCACCAGTATCCATATCCAGCAAAGATTGTATATTTCTGAGTTGCTGCAACAATATACTTGCATAACTCCATGTGAGAGGTGCTTCGACCATGCGTCCTGTCGAAATGATATGAGAAAAATCCCAGCCAGAGAAAGGAGCGTTAGCATCAGCTAGCAGAAAGTTGAAGAGGTCTTCACGTAAGATCTTATCATCGGGCATGTTAAAATATCCCTTCTTTTTAAGATATAAATGGTAACTAATCAGGTCTCCTAGAGACTTGCCAATCCGATCCAGATCAGATAGAGTAAAGGCATGACCGAAGAAGACGAACTCAGCTTGCTGCGAGAGCAAGTGAAACAAATACCAGTGCTTCTGCAAA
>JACDAE010000758.1 GCA_013695595.1 Ktedonobacteraceae bacterium
ATGGTAGGGGCGCGATTTATAAGCCCGTCCGCACGCCAGGTACACTTGTACTAGAGGATGGAACTACATTTGCTGGAACCTCGTTTGGATATGAAGGCCCTATTGCTGGCGAGGTTGTCTTTAGCACGGGCATGGTTGGCTATCCCGAAGCGCTGACCGATCCGTCGTTTGCGGGTCAGATCCTGACGCTGACCTATCCTCTTATTGGTAACTATGGGGTGCCCGAAGCAAAACAATGGGAAAGCGATCGTGTGCAGGTGGCCGGCCTGATTGTTTCCAATTATATAGATACGCCTTCGCACGAGCAGAGTACCATGACGCTAGGAACGTGGTTGCGGCAGCAGAGGATCCCGGCCCTCGAAATCAAAGATACGCGTCAACTCACGCGCCACATTCGTACGCATGGGACGCTGGCGGGCAAGATCGTCTTTGCCGATGATATCCCTTTGCGCAGACCTGATACAGAAAATCTGGTCGCGCAAGTCTCAACCTCACATGTTGTGCAAGAGGGCACGGGCGATCTGACGATTGCTTTAATCGATTGTGGTGCCAAACGCAACATCGCCCATTCCTTGCTGAAGAAGGGCGTGCGCGTCATCACGGTGCCCTGGGATTATGCGCTGTTTGATCCGGGTAACACATTGAACTTCGATGCGATCCTGGTCTCGAATGGCCCCGGCAATCCAAAGATGGCTGAACAAACCATCCAGACGCTGCGTATTGCAATTGAGCGTAAAATCCCTACGTTGGGTATCTGCCTTGGGCATCAGTTGCTTGCCCTGGCAGCCGGAGGCGACACCTATAAGCTCAAATTTGGGCACCGCAGCCAGAACCAGCCGTGTATCCTGCAAGGCACAAAGCGTTGCTACATTACCACCCAGAATCATGGATACGCCGTGGGAACATTGCCAGCGGATTTTGAACCCTGGTTTATTAATGCGAACGATGACAGCAATGAGGGGATGCGTCATCCCCATCTGCCGATCCGCTCAGTCCAGTTTCATCCAGAGGCCACACCGGGCCCAGAAGATACTGAGTGGATCTTCGATGATTTCTTAAACATGGTGAGAGAGACAATAAAGTGACAACATTCCATAAAGTATTAGTGTTGGGGGCGGGGGCGCTCAAGATTGGGCAGGCGGGCGAGTTTGACTATTCGGGATCGCAGGCGCTCAAAGCCCTGGGTGAAGAAGGGATCAGCACTGTCCTGGTGAATCCCAATATCGCGACGATCCAGACCTCAAAGCTGCTGGCAGATGCGGTCTACTTTTTGCCTGTGACGGCCTTTTTTGTGGAGAAAATCATCGAAAAGGAACGTCCTGACGGCATACTGCTCTCCTTTGGTGGTCAGACGGCGCTCAACTGTGGTATCGAATTATATAAACAGGGTGTGCTTGAGAAATATAATGTGCAGGTATTGGGCACGCCGATCTCAGCGATTATTCTGACGGAAGATCGCCAGGAGTTCGCGCAACATCTGCATACGATTGACATTCCTACGCCGCAGAGCCATAGCGCCGAGACGCTTGCAGATGCGTTGCATATTGGTGCGGAGATCGGTTTCCCGGTCATGGTGCGTGCCGGGTTTGCGCTGGGTGGACAGGGATCTGGTATTGCGCAAGATCCTGCCGCACTGGAAAAGATTGTGAGCGGTGCGCTGGCCTTTGCGCCACAGGTGCTGATTGAGCAATATCTGCATCACTATAAAGAGATTGAATACGAAGTTGTGCGTGATGCTTATGATAACTGTGTCACTGTCTGCAATATGGAGAACATGGACCCGTTGGGCATCCATACCGGCGAGTCGATTGTGATTGCCCCTAGCCAGACGTTGACCAATACAGAGTATCATATGCTCCGTTCTGCCTCGACGCAGATCGTCAGGAGCCTGGGCATCGTCGGCGAATGCAACGTACAGTTTGCTCTCAACCCCACAACATCGGCGTATTATGTCATCGAGGTCAATGCGCGTCTCTCGCGTAGTTCTGCGCTGGCCAGTAAAGCGACCGGGTATCCATTAGCACATGTGGCCGCGAAGCTCGCGCTGGGCTATAGCCTGACGGAGCTTACGAATCGCGTAACGGGTGTTACTCAGGCCTGTTTTGAACCCAGCCTGGATTATCTGGTGGTGAAGCTGCCGCGCTGGGATCTGGAGAAGTTCAAGGGCGTTGACGAAACGATTGGCACGGGCATGAAATCCGTGGGCGAGGTGATGGGGATCGGGCGCACATTCGAGGAGGCATTGCAGAAGGCGATTCGGATGCTGGACCTGGATCTGGAGGGCGTGACCTCCGAAAAGGTCTTCGCCGATACTGAGAGCATCGCCGATCTTTTCCTGCGCTACCTCTATACACCCACACCCAGGCGCGTGTTTGCTCTGGCATTGGCATTGCGCAATAATGTCACCATCGAAGAGATCGCAACCATTACGGGCATTGATCTCTGGTTCCTGGCTCGCATCAAGCATATTGTCGATAACGAGTTGGCTCTACAACTGGAGCAGGATCTCTCGCCATCACACCTATTAGCATTAAAACAGATCGGCATCTCTGATAAGCGTATCGGTGAGCTGCTCGGCAAAACGGGCCTGGAGATCCGAGCTATGCGTAAGCAACTGGGCATTACGCCTGGTGTCTTCCAGATCGACACGCTGGCCGCCGAGTTCCCGTCCGACACAAATTATCTGTACATGACCTATAATGGGCAGCACTATGATGTGGAGCCGACCTATGACAGCGGCGTGGTCATTCTCGGTTCTGGTCCGTACCGTATTGGCTCATCGGTCGAATTCGACTGGACCAGCGTGAGCACTGTGGAGGCGCTCAAAAAGTATGGCAGGCAGTCGATCGTGATCAACTGCAATCCTGAAACCGTTTCGACGGATTACGACACCTCAGATCGCCTCTACTTTGAAGAGCTGACCTTTGAGCGCATCGCCGATATCTGCGAGTTTGAGCAGCCGCAGGGGATTATCGTCTCGGTCGGTGGTCAGACGCCCAATAACCGTGCTCGTGCGCTGCAGCAGTATGGTTTTCGTTTGTTGGGCAACGATGCCACGAAGATCGACCAGGCCGAGGATCGCAACAAATTTTCACACCTGCTGGACACTCTGGGCATTCGTCAGCCCGCATGGGATAGCTTCAGCGACCTGCCCGCGCTGACCAGTTTTGCCGAGCGTGTGGGCTATCCGGTACTGGTGCGCCCATCGTATGTGCTCTCCGGCAACGCCATGAACATCTGTAATACCCAGGAGGAGTTGGAGCAGTACACGCAGGAGGCCGCTTCTGTATCGCCGGAGCATCCCGTCACGGTCAGCAAGTTTTTCGAGAAGGTCAAAGAGATCGAGTTGGACGCGGTGGCGCAACGTGGCCGGGTCAAAGCATTTGTGATTGCCGAACATGTCGAGAATGCCGGGGTGCATTCGGGCGATGCCACCATTGTCTTGCCGCCGCAGACGCTCAATCAGGAGACGATGGGCAAGATCGAGGCGGTGGGGCGTGCCATTGCCGAGGCATTGGAGATCACGGGACCGTTCAATATTCAGTTTCTGGCGAAGGATAACGAGGTCTACGTGATCGAGGTCAACCTGCGTGCGTCGCGCACCTTCCCCTTCATCTCGAAGGTGACCGGCGTCAACTTCATCGAGCTCTTTGTGGATGCACTTTTTAGCGAACGCATACCGGAAGTCGTGATACCACCAATGGATTTTACAGCCGTCAAAGCGCCGCAGTTCTCATTCTCGCGCCTTTCGGGGGCTGATCCAGTGCTGCGCGTAGAGATGGCCTCAACGGGAGAAGTTGCCTGCTTCGGCGATGATCTAGAGGAGGCATACCTCAAAGCCATTCTGGCGACCGGCGGCCATATTCCCCATAAGGGCATCTTTATCAGCCTGGGTGGCGACGACAAAAAGCAGACCTTTCTGGAGAGCGCTTACCTGCTCAAAGCCTTGAAGATACCGCTGTACGCCACCGAAAAGACCTGGGCATTCCTGCGTGCACATGGCGTTGAAGCGACCATGCTCTACAAAATTCATGAGCAGTGTTCGCCCAACGTGCTCACCTACTTCCGCGATGCCAAAATTGACCTGGCGATCAATGTTGTAGATCGTCACATCAAAAAAGAAGTGGACGATGACTATGCCATGCGCCGCTACGCCATTGACTACAACATCCCATTAATCACCAAGATCAAGCAGGCGCGCCTCTTCATCAAAGCCATCGTTGAGAAGGATATAGAGACGCTGCCGATTAAATCGTGGAGCGAGTACCGTCCGTGAATTGTGCGTTATGCATGTAAAGGGGTAGGGACTCGATTGTATCGCGTCCGTGATTGATCAATTGTGGGCCACAGGTCAATAAATTGCGGACGCGATACAATCGGGTCCTTACCACAATACGGGCATGTGTCGGGTTTGATGTATAGAAAGAGGTATGATGGTAGAAATCATAGGATCAATCGTTTTGCCAGATCGTGTGATCCAGGGAACGCTCTCTATAGCGGATGGCAAGATAGTGCGTATAGAGGAAGGTTTCGCGGAAGGCGAGCATGTACAAGATTTTCGCGGCAAGTACCTCATGCCGGGCCTTATCGAGGTGCATGGGCACCTGCGCGAACCCGGTCTTGACTATAAAGAAGATATCCCGCATGGCTCACGGGCAGGCCTGGCAGGAGGTTTTACAACCATCTTCGACATGCCCAATACAAAGCCACCTATAACCACCATTGCGCGTGTAGAAGAGCAGATCAAGCGTTATACGGGTCGTTGCTATACAGACTTTGCCATCAATATGGGCACCTCAGTTGAGGATAGCAGTGAACTAAAAAACATTGATAGAGAGCTTATTACCAGCGTCAAGATCTTCGCGGCAGGCCATGCGACCACGCCAACGACGATTGCACGCATCAGTGATATTGCGCGTGTCTTCGAGATCCTGGGCGAGCGCAAGATCATGGCGCTGGTGCATGCCGAAAACCAGGAGCTTGTCGATTATTTCACACACCACTATCGCAACGTGCTCAATCGCCATGATTCTGAGGCATGGGGAGAGGCCAGAAATGGATGCGTAGTCCTCACCTCTGTACTGGAAATGATCTCGCTAGCAAAGTATTATGGTGTGAAGCTCTATCTGTTGCATCAATCCACCGCCGATGAGTTTGCCGCCATTGAGTTTGGGCGTAAGATCGGCGTCGATGTGTATGGCGAAGTGACGACCGTTCATCTTGCCTTTAGTAGCACGGATTATCAAGAGCGAGGCAATCTGATCAATATCTCGCCAGCTCTACGCACGCCCGACGAGCGAGAGCGCCTCTGGCAATTGTTGCGTGCCGGCACCATCGATACCGTCGTCACCGATCACGCTCCTCATACGCTGGCAGAGAAGCAGCGCGAGAGTGTATGGGATGTGGCATCAGGCCTGCCCGGTTTCCAGGAGGCATTACCCTTATTGATTAGCAACTGGGTCAAGCAATTTGGCAGTGAGACGCTTGAAGAAGGTCTGGTACGCATCGCCCAGGTCACCTCACAAAATATCGCGCGCATCTTCGGTTTTGCGCAGAAGGGTGGCCTGATTGTGGGCAAAGATGCTGACCTCGTTGTGGTCGATCCAGAGCAGGTGTGGACGGTGAAACGTGAGGATCTCTTCACCAAAAATCAATGGTCGGCCTGTGAAGGAATGGAATTGATAGGACGCCTGATGGCCACCTTTTTGCGCGGTGAGAAGGTCTATCAAGACGGTGCGATCATTGGTGAGCCGCAAGGCAAACATGTCAGGAGGTAAAACGTGATGAATGATCCAGCCATAATGCAACTATTCAGCGACGCGGGGGCGATTGTCAGCGACAGCCACTTCGTCTACAGCTCTGGCCGCCATAGCTCAGTCTATGTCAATAAAGACGCATTGTACCTGCATACGGGTATCGTCTCGCGTCTCTGTGAGCGGATGGCCCAATCGTACAATGCCGATGAGATTGATGTTGTGGTTGGCCCGGTGCTTGGAGGCATCGTGCTCTCACAGTGGGTCACGCATGCCCTCAACGCAGGTCGTAGAACTGGAGAAGTGCTGGCGGTCTACGCGGAAAAAGAGGGTGATGGCCCTGACAAGACGTTTGTCTTCCATCGTGGGTATGATAAATATATTGCTGGCAAGAACATCCTGGTTGTTGAAGATATACTCACCACGGGTGGCTCGGCGCGGCAGGTCATCGAAGCCATCCGTAAGCAAGACGGCAATGTTATCGGCTTGAGCGCGTTATGCAATCGCGGCGCGGTCCAATCCGCCGCCGTAGCCAATGTGCCAGTACAGCAACTCATCACGCTCCCCCTTGAAACCTTTGCCGAAGACGAATGTCCATTTTGCCAACAAGGCGTACCCATCAACACCGAATTGGGCAAAGGCCGCGCATTTTTACAAAAAATCAATCCATGAAAGAAAGGGGAAAATCCTATGAAATTTCTAGAGAAGCTCCTGGCGGCGTCCAAAAAAAACAATAGCCTGCTGTGTGTTGGACTGGACCCGGAGCCGGTACGTTTTCCACCGCAGTATCTTTACGAGCCAGCGGGCCAGTCGGTTGTGCGTTTCTGCCATGATATTATCGAGGCCACATCATCATATGTCTGTGCGTACAAGCCCAATCTGGCCTTTTTTGAGGTGCTGGGACCGCGTGGGATGGATGTTTTCCAGGAGGTCGTCGCCGCGATTCCAGACTACATTCCCATTATTATTGATGCCAAGCGGGGCGATCTGAATAATACAGCGGCCAATTATGCCTCCGCACTCTTTGATGTGTATCGTGCTGATGCCGTTACCGTCAATCCCTATATGGGCCACGATAGCGTTGCCCCTTTTCTCGCGTATCACGATAAAGGCGTTTTTTTGCTCTGCCGCACGTCCAATCCAGTCT
>JACDAE010000760.1 GCA_013695595.1 Ktedonobacteraceae bacterium
ATTTAGTATTCCGTGGCCGATCACAGGCCGATGCAGCGCGATGGCATCGGTCACGGAATACTAAATGGCTTCCCTACCTTGATTGGTGTCTGGTTCACGATCTGGGTATCCAAATTCATTTTTAAAAAGCATAATCGGGTACCCTACCCTGTTTTAGGGAGCCAGCGATATGCCCTGAGCCAGGTCGCGTTCCCAGCCATGGGCGAAATCCTTATTTTCAACCGTCTCCCCACTAGGAACGGTGTCGGAAGGAAAATCCTCTGGACGCAGGTCGCTACCAATCTTGCAGTTGCGACCAACCTTCAGATTATCTGGAAGATGTGCCCGTTTGCCGATAAGGGTAATTCCTGTATCCAGCCGGGTTGGTTCTAGCTTGTTCGGCGTCATATCGTCGCTATAGCCGATCTGACAGTTTTTGCCCATGACGATCTCTTTATCTAAGATTGCGCGGTCGATGACGCTGCCAGCACCGATGATGGTATCGAAGAGGATGATAGAATTGCGTACGATTGCCCCCTCTTCAACAACGACGCCTGGTGAGAGGACGCTGCGTTCAACGACGCCCTTGATGATGCAGCCATGTGAGATCAGACTACTGGTGATCTGTGCTGCACTACGCACGTGAGCCGGTGGACGCTCCTCACTCCGTGTGTGGATGACCCAGGATGGATCGTAGAGATCAAAGGCCGGCTGATCACCGAGCAGTTCCATGTGAGCTTCCCAGTAGGATTGGATGGTGCCGACATCCTGCCAATAGCCACCAAAGGGATAGGCATAGACGCCCTCGCCATGGGCGACCATGCTGGGAATGATGTCACGCCCAAAATCGTGGTGCGTCGGGACGCCATTTTCAGCGGCATGTGCATTCTCCATGAGTACGCGAATAAGCGTCTCGCGGCTGAACACGTAGATGCCCATCGAACCCAGGGTGCCACGCGGCGATGCTGGTTTCTCCTCAAAGGAAGCGACGCGTCCACGAGCATCTGTCTCCAGAATACCGAAGCGGTGCCCCTCCTCAAGCGGAATAATCGCAGCGCCAAGGGTAGCATCGGCAGCATTTTGCAGGTGAAAATCGATCATCGGTTCATAGTTCATGCGATAGATGTGGTCGCCAGCAAGGATGAGGACATAATCGCAGCGCGATTCCATAAGAAAGCTAATATTTTGATAGACGGCATCGGCAGTTCCCTGGTACCAATCCGACTCCTGGCGTCCAATATAGGGCTGGAGCAGATGGATACCACCTTTCTGGCGGTCAAGGTCCCATGGTTTCCCGATCCCGATATGGTCATGCAACGAGTGGGGACGATACTGCGTCAATACTGCAACATCAGAGATGCCGGAGTTTACACAATTGCTCAGGGCAAAATCGATAATGCGATACTTACCTGCAAATGGCACTGCGGGCTTTGCACGCTTTTCTGAGAGGAGACTCAGGCGTTCGCCCTGCCCTCCGGCTAGAATGACAGCCAGTACTTTACTCATCGCGCCGTTGATCCTTTCTGGTTGAAGCTTCTATGCTTTGAAACGATGGAGTATATATTCATTATATCTTATGCAATCCGGGAAACCCTAATGCAGACAAGCACTACTGCTTTGCCAAATGCGGGCGAGATTGGCTCCGGTTGACCGAGCACTACACCGATGGAAGACGTAACACACGCCCATAAAGCTGACTGTATGCCTGAGCACTGGCCGACCAGCGCGAGTCGTATACCATGGCGCGGTCCACAAGATCAGACCAATCATCCTGCGCTTCATAGTGGTGGAGAGCACGATTAAGCGTATCAAAGAGCTGAGCAGATGTGTACTCCTCGAAGCTGAAACCATTGCCCAGATCGGGATCAGTGTCTCTATCCAGTACCGTATCGGCCAGGCCACCCGTTGCATGCACGATTGGTATGGTGCCGTAACGGAGCGCGATGAGCTGTCCCAGACCGCCCGGTTCAAAGGCGCTTGGCATCAGGAATAGGTCTGCTCCTGCGTAGATGCGGTGGGAGAGTGCGACATCGAAGCCGATATGGACGCGAACGTTATCTGTGCTGGCTGCCAACTCGCGAAATAGCTGTTCGTACTGCGGGTGACCTGTGCCCAGCACAACGAGTTGCAGCGGCATGGTGCCTAGTTGGGAAGCGATGGCGGCGATAAGGTCGAAGCCCTTCTGATCCACGAGGCGGCTCACGATGGCGATTAGAGGGATATCAGAGGTATCAGGAAGACCAAATTCCTGACGTAGTGCGCTCCGATTGAGTTGTTTGGCGGCCTGCACATTTTCAGGTGTGTATGAAGCGATGAGATTTATGTCGGTCATGGGGTTCCATTCGGTCCAATCGAGGCCATTGGGGATGCCAAAGATGCGCGTGTGGCGTTGGAAGAGCATTTCGTCGAGACCCCAGCCATAGTCGAGCGTCTGGATTTCCTCGGCATAGCGATGCGAGACGGTCGTGATGGCATCGGAGTACACAATCCCCGCTTTCATCCAGTTCACGTCGCCCCAGAACTCCAGACCGATGGGGATAAAGACACTGGCGCGATCCAGGCCAGCTTCGTCCAGAATGGATGGGTCCCAACGCCCCTGATATTGCAGATTATGGATGGTGTAGATGATGCGCGTGGCACCATGGCGTAAGAGGTGGCGGTGAGTTGTGCGCAGATAGGCGGCGCAGGGTGCGGTCTGCCAGTCGTTGAGGTGTATGATATCTGGTGTAAAGCCAAGCTGTGGTAAGCAATCAAGGAGGCCACGACAGAACAGGAGGAAGCGTCGTTGTTCGTCGCGCTGATCCAGGCCCAGGTAGAGTTGTTGATGGCGACCAAAGAAGGCATCGTGTGCAAGGAAATAGACCGTGACGGATGAATTGGGTAGGGTAGCCTGTGAAATAATGATGGTCTGGTTGTAACCCGACATAAAAAATGTGCGAATGACGCCGGTGGATTGGAGTCTCCAACGTGCGGAATCGATGCTGCCATAGTGGGGGATAAAGATACGAACGTCGTGGCCCAGTGTGGATAGTTCTTTGGGAAGGCTTCCGATAACGTCTGCCACGCCACCCTCTTTCGCGAACGGGACAGCCTCTGTGGCGACGAACAGAATCTTCAAGCGCGTGTCGTCTGGCATACTCACCTCTTCATACATAAAATTTAGTGGTGTGTACACGCTAACATAAAAAAGAGCGCATGTGCAAGGTGAGGTTGCGATCTCGTGTCAATATTGTAGGGCACTGGCATCGTGGGAAAATACCAACCGGGTAGGGAAGCCATTTATAATTCCGTGGGCATCATATCCCG
>JACDAE010000617.1 GCA_013695595.1 Ktedonobacteraceae bacterium
GCAGGGGTAAGGAAAAGTTCGGCCTCCTGATATCGTGCACGTTCAGTTAAATACCAGCCCGTTTGCTGCAAAAGTCGGGCCGCCTCATCTCCATCCAGGTGATAAAGCTCAATCAATTCGAGACACCTGAGCATGCACAAGGATGCGTTCCCACCGTGCCCATGCTCCATGTTCGACAGGAGGCAAGACCCCATTCACTCCCTTCGCCGTCCGCTCAGCCCACAATTGACTACTTGCCTCATCCATCTGATCCCTAAGCACAGCCTGCACCAACTTATGCACACTCAGCGTCTTCTCACTCGCATCGCGACGCAAGAGCGAATAAGTACCCAGAGATGCAATGGCCTCATCTAACTCCACAGGGTCCGACGCAATCTAGTATCTACCGTTTTTACGATATTTCGGGTATTTTGCGTATCCATATTGTTGCCCCTCAAAAAGGTTGAGGCACGTGATAAAATGAGCCTTGCAGATATTTAAAAGTGAGGGAAAGATCCTATGCCAGAGACCTATACCCACATCTCGCTCGACTATAGTTTCCAGGGCCGCGTCGCGACGATCACAATGCGCCGACCAGAGGTCCATAATGCGTTCAATACACTGATGATCCAGGAATTGTTGGTGGCATTTACGGCGTTGAGCGCGGATGAACACCTGCACGCGGTGGTACTCACAGGTGAGGGACGCTCGTTTAGTGCGGGGGCCGATATCAAAATGATGCAGGAGACGATCACCTTTACAGAGGAACAGAATGTGACCGATGCGCTGCAACTGGCCGACCTGATGTACTTCATCAATGCATTCCCCTGCCCGGTCATTGCACGCGTGAATGGGACCGCGCTGGGCGGCGGCGTGGGACTGATCGCCACGAGCGATATCGCGATTGCGGTTGAGGGCGCTCGTTTTTCCTTTAGTGAGGTGAAGTTGGGGATCGCACCCGCTGTCATTTCGCCTTATGTCGTGCGCAAAATCGGTGAGACACATGCGCGAGGCTTATTTGTAACGGGCGAACGCTTCAGCGCCGAGCGAGCACAACGCATCGGGTTGGTGCACGGAGTCGTGCCCCAGGAATTTCTGGATGACGCAGTACAGAAGGCCGTGAGCGAACTCTTGAAGGGCGCTCCTCAGGCCATACGCACGGCCAAGACGCTGGCGTTAAATGTCGGCCAGATGACCTATGAGCAGGCACGACACTATACCGCACAGATGATCGCTCACCTGCGCGTCGGGGCGGAGGGACAGGAAGGACTACACGCATTTCTGGAGAAACGTGAACCGGCCTGGCATACATCACCTGAAGAACATAACGCATAGTAGACGTTGATGGTAAGACATATGTTTAAAAAAGTTCTTATTGCCAACCGGGGCGAGATCGCTGTTCGCATTATGGCAACATGTCGCGAGATGGGCATTCGCAGCGTCGCGGTCTATTCTGAAGTTGATCGCGGCGCACGCCACGTACGCGAGGCCGACGAAGCCTATTTGATAGGTCCGGCACCAGCCGCCCAGAGTTATCTGAACATCGATGCTATTCTTGCTGTGGCACGCCAAAGTAGCGCAGAGGCCATTCATCCCGGCTATGGCTTTCTTTCGGAAAACGCCGATTTTGCCAACGCGTGTGAGCAGGCTGGCATTATTTTTATCGGGCCACCCGCTGCGGTGATGCGCCTGATGGGATCAAAAATTGCGGCCAAGCATCTAACGCAGGCGGTCGGCGCTCCCACGGTGCCCGGCTATAACGGTGACAGCCAGGACGATGAGATTTTGTTGAGAGAGGCCGCACGCATCGGTTTTCCGCTGCTCATTAAGGCGTCGGCTGGTGGTGGGGGCAAGGGCATGCGCGAGGTTGCCGCACGGGATGCATTTCTAGAACAACTGGCAGGGGCGCGTCGCGAGGCTCAAGCCGCCTTTGGAGATGCAACGGTCTTTCTTGAGCGTCTACTACAACATCCGCGCCATATAGAGATCCAGATTCTCGCCGACCAGTACGGCAACGTTATACATCTGGGCGAGCGCGAATGCTCCATTCAACGCCGCCATCAGAAAATTCTGGAGGAGAGTCCCTCGATCGCCTTGACACCTGCCCTGCGTGCCGAAATGGGGGCCGTCGCGGTACGCATCGCCCAGGAAGCCGGCTATGTCAACGCAGGTACGCTGGAGTTCATGCTCGACGAGCAGCAACGCTTCTATTTTCTAGAGATGAATACGCGTTTGCAGGTCGAGCATCCCGTGACAGAACTGGTGACCGGACTGGACCTGGTACGGCACCAGATGCGCATCGCGGCTGGTGAGCATCTCGGCATCACGCAAGAACAGATCACGCAACGCGGACATGCCATCGAAGTACGCATCTATGCGGAAGATCCAGCGCACAATTTCCTGCCCTCCACAGGCTCAATTCAGCTTTTCAAGCTACCAGAGGGGCCGGGCGTGCGCGTTGATAGCGGGATCGAAAAAGGCGATGAGATCAGTCAATTTTATGATCCGATGATCGCCAAGCTGATCGTCTATGGAGAGGATCGTCCCGCAGCGATCGCACGCCTGCAACAGACACTGGCACGGAGCGCGATCGCGGGCGTTATCACCAATAGTGCGTTGCTACAAGCCATTAGCAAGCATTCCGCATTTCAAGATGGACACACACATACGAGCTTTCTAGAAGAATATGGTCTCCTACAACCTGCTGGTCTTGAAGAAGACCTCCCATCTGAAGTATTACTGGCGGCAGCATGGAGCGATGTGCAGCAAGAAATGCAGGAAGCAGAATCAAACCACCAGCACGATAGAGGAACGAAGAGCACTAATAGCTATAATCCCTGGCAGATGCTAGGTCCGTGGCGTATGGTAGGCACAGCCATTATCTGCACCTATCGATTTCAAGAACGAGACTATAAGATATTTATCAAAAAAAGCGGAATGAGCGGGCAGAATGTGTGGAGGATGCAGATCAATGATGGGTTAGAGGAGGAGATCGCGGCTATTGTGGGCGAAGATAGTCTGGTCCTGCTCAGGTATGGCGCGCGGCAGGAACGGGCGTATGTGCAACGACAGAAAGATGTGACGCTGGCAATAATGCATGGACGCAGCTATTTTCTGCAACGCCGCCTTGCACCCGATGTTGAAAGCGCCGTTCATGGCGGGAGCACGGTCTCTACACAACGGACCTTGAAGGCTCCGATGGCCGGGACCATTGTCAAGGTACAGGTACGCGATGGCGAGACCGTGCAGGCACATCAGGTGCTTGTTATTGTTAGTGCCATGAAGATGGAGCATGCAATCAGTGCACCTTATGATGGCAAGGTTGGGCATGTCTATTATGAGGAAGGGGCTGTTGTAGCAGGAGGTGCAACGCTTGTTGAGATGGAATAATCCGGTGTACGGGAGAGACATACACCTGTAAGGGATAAAAGTTTATTATCTCAGCAAAAAATTGACAAAAAGCTCTTTTATAGATAAAATGCGTTACACTGGACTCAGCTCATCAATGAATTGACATATATTATCTATAAGTGTCGATTGAAGCGAAAGGAAATGATAAGATCGGCGAGATCTTATCGTATCTACAATGAAACATTTAAAAATAGGCATGTATGAACTGGCTGCACTCGGTATTATAGCGGTCAGTGTGATCATTCGCCTGATATTAATCAGTCAGAACTGGCCCTGGACTGACAGTGATGAGGGCACGTTTGGTATTATGGCTCTGCGTATCGCATATCATGGCGCTCATCCGATCTTTGTCTACGGGCAGTTTTATATGGGTACATTACAGGCGTACTTAGGCGCGGTGATGTTTCATCTCTTCGGACCATCCCTGTTTTCCTTGCGCCTGGGTGTCCTCCTGCTATTTGTCTTTTTCCTCGTTGGCCTTTACCTGCTCACGTGCACACTCTACTCACGAGGGTTGGCCCTGATTACAATCGCAATATTAAGCTTTGGTTCTAATTATCTACTCATCTATCAACTTCGTGCTTATGGTGGGTATCCTGAAACATTGCTCTTTGGTACATTGGCATTCCTTATTGCAGCCCGGTTGGCAATCTCGTCCAAAGTGGAGTTCTCAGCACGCTCGCTGGGTCAACGCAGCCTCGCTTATACAGCCTGGGGACTTGTCGTCGGGCTTGGCTTATGGAGCGATCAGCTCATCCTCCCATTTGTCGCGATGGCGGGACTATTACTGCTCCTATTTTGCTGGCGCGAATTTCTACGAGGCGTACCTGTACTCTGCTTACTACTAGGCCTTACTGTTGGCATGTTTCCTTTGATCATCTATAATCTGCATGCCGCACCTGGGAAAGACAGTATCAGCGTGCTCTTAGGTCTCCAAAATGGGGGAAATGGACTTCATTCTGGTCCGGGCATCCTCTTACACAGGGCGATAGCAACATTCCAGATATCGATTTCAACCATCACAGGCAATCCATTTTGTCCAGTCAATGAGGTTGTGACGCTGCGTGATCTCACATCAGCGCATACGCTATCATGTACGCTCATTCATAGTAGCTGGAGTCTCGTCTACCTTTTGCTCTTCATTTGTGCCTTTTTATTGGCTGGCTGGATGACCTGGCGGGCATGGTCAACCTGGCGCAGCGAGAAAGAGGACTATAGCAGGCGTCAGGGCCGTGCACGTTACACCGCTCGTCTCCTCTTGCTCTGTGGCGGTGTGCTCGCGGTAATGCTCTATGTGCCCGGAACGGCAACCAACTGGCCTGGCGCTCATGCGCGTTATATCATTGGACTACTCATTGTCACCCCGGTCGTGCTCTGGCCTCTCTGGCATTACGCCTGCATGTTCACTCGTGAAGCAAGAGGAGTTGTACGCGCAAGAAGCCTTGCCAGCGCTCTGCTTCTCGTCATCATCGGGGCTGCATACTTGACGGGTACAGTCATCGTTTTTAGTGAGGTACACATTGCACAAACGTATAATCAGCAAGATCAGTCCATGATTATGCACCTGGAGAAGATCAAAGCTCCTCACGTCTATGCAGGATACTGGATATGCAACCGCCTCATCTTCTTGAGCGACGAGAGTGTTATCTGTGGCTCAGTTACTCCAACCCTTCACCCCAGCCATAATCGTTATCTGCCCTACTACATTACCGTCAAAAACGATCCCCATTCTGCCTATGTTTTTACATATGGTGAGTATAAGGTTGTACTACAGCACTGGGTGAGGCTAAATCCTACAGAATACCACGTTACGCTTTTTGACGGGTTTTATATTACCCAACCCACTGGTCTTCCGCAAATTATCAGGCATCATATACCAAAACAACAAAAGAAGCATCACATCTTTAAAGCTTTACATGCTTAACCGATCAATATGATCAATTAAGACGGACCTATTGGCTCTGCATTCTTTCGGAGGGACCGTTGGGAATGTGGGTAGG